>DATATO010000286.1:0-14455 GCA_036268755.1 Mycobacteriales bacterium
CCCCGGTGAGGGTGATCTCGTTGCCGCGCACCAAAACGTCGCTGGCGACGGCGTCTTCGACGACCTTGAGGATTTCGTCATCGGAGCCGAGGAGACTGACCATATCGGCCGGGCGGACCACGATGTGAGCCTTTGTGGTGAGCTCAGCGTCAGGCCGGTCTGGGCTCGGTGGTGTTGGGGTTTCTGACATAAAGGATGACCGAGGAAGGTCGTTCACGCCGCTTTCAGTAGGTGAAGGGACTCGAAGGATCCAATCCTACCCGGCCGACGGCGAGACCATTGGCCCCAACGGTGCTCCACCCAAGATATGGGCATGAACGTGGAAGACCTCCTGCCCGGCGTGTCTACCGGTGTTAAACAGCACGCGGTATCCGCTCGCGTCTATTCCCTCGGCGAGGGCGATCTCGCCGACGGCGACGGCGAGATCGCCGACGACCTCAGGGTTCGCGGTCGCGAGGTCAGCAAGCGTGGCATGGTGGTCCTTGGGTATCACCAGAACGTGTACCGGGACCTTCGGTGCGATGTCGTGAAACGCGAGTACCGTCTTGGTCTCGTGCACCACGGCCGCGGGCACCTCACCGGCGACGATTCGACAGAACAGGCACTGGTCATCGGTCATGACCGGATGTTAGTACATGGTGTTTCGACAACGTATCCGACAGTTGGCAACGTTATAGAAAATAGTGGTTTGACGACACCGTCGGTAGCTCCCAGCCACCCTCTAAAGTAAGCCCATGTTGTGGTGGCGGGGCTGGTCGAACAATGAGGCAGTCCAACGGCGTCAGCGGGAGCGAACGCTCGGCTATCTGTCCGAGTTGGACGGCGCTCCGCTGAACTACGACGAGCCCGGCATGAGCGATCGGACCGATGTCCGGCGCGGCTACCGTAGAACCCTGCACCGGGAAAGATTGGGCAACGGTGAGGTCAGCTTCCATCGAGTCTGGGCCGCGCTGCACACGGGCCAGATGCACCGACTCGCCGGACTCGACGTGTTTCCGGATCCCGTCACCCTCGTGGTCGACGCCACGTTCCTGACTCGGCTGAGCTTCGGCCCCGTCGATATGGTCAATCCGTGCCGGGTGATCGCCGTACTCGACGAACCGCTGCGCAGCGGTGTCACTTATGGGACTCTGGTCGGCCATGTGCTCAAGGGCGAGGAAC
Organism: Mycobacteriales bacterium; assembly: GCA_036268755.1. GTDB lineage: Bacteria > Actinomycetota > Actinomycetes > Mycobacteriales > QHCE01 > DATATO01. Next base: position 1,162 of record DATATO010000286.1, read on the forward strand.
AGTTTTCGTTGGAGCTGGAGCCCGGGGGCGCGGTATGGCTAACCATCGTGGCGGTGAGCCGACCCCGCGCCTTCTATGCTCGCCTCGGATCGTTCCTCACCCGCCGCGCACAGTCGCTCTTCGCTAAGAGATATGGGCGTGCGCTGCAATCCGCCATTCGCGACTGACGCAAAACTAGCTGACGCAAACTAGCTTCGGGATTCCTTACATGACTGATCAAGACACCTTCGACGTCGCCGTCATCGGGGCCGGCCCCGCCGGTTCGGTCGCCGCGTACGCCGCCGCGGCGCGGGGCTTACGGGTGGCACTCGTGGACCAGCGCAGCTTTCCCCGCGACAAGTCGTGCGGAGACGGGCTGGGCCCCGGCGGCCGTCGGCTGTTGAAGCGGCTGCGACTCGAGCACGTCCTGGCCGACGCCAAGCCCATCGGGCAGATCTCGATCATGGGTCCGGACGGCACGGACGCCCGCTCCGACGTTCCAATCATCGACGGCGAGTCCCAACATGGATACGTGGTCGCCCGCGAAAAACTCGACGATCGGCTGTTCCGCGCTGCGCTGGCGCTCGGTGCGGTCGACTTTTCCGGCCACAAGCTGACCGATATCGGCTCGCCTAGCGGCGACATCCGCCGGCTCACGCTGCGCCCGGGCGGCGCACACGGCGGACAGTCGGCGCTGACGTTGGGCTGCCGTCTCGTCATAGGCGCGGACGGCGCCTACTCGGCCGTGCGTCGGCTGCTCGGCGTGCCGAACCACCCGACGAGGCACACCCTCCTGGCGATGCGTGCCTACGCGGACGTGCCCGAGAACTTCGAGACTCGATTAACGTTCGAGTTCAACCGTGACCTGATACCCGGCTACGGCTGGACCTTTCCTAACGGGGACGGCTTAGTGAACGTAGGCGTTGGGCTACCGGTGAACAACATAAAGTCACACGAGATCGACGTGCGCAGCCGATTGGACGAATTTGTAGATCGCAGCCGTCGCCGCGGCCTGGAGATCGGCGCGCTGCGCGGGCATCGATCTCATCACCTGCCCACCGGCGGATACATTCCGCAACTCGTTCACCCTGGCGCGGCGCTGGTGGGCGACAGCGCCGCCATGATCAACCCGATGAGCGGCGAGGGCATGGTTTATGCCATGACGTCGGCCGTCGCGCTTGTGGAACGGCTGCCCGCGGACATGTCGAACTCCGCGGCGCTGCGTGAGTCGCTGGGCCGCTACGAGCGGTGGTATCGCGCCACGTACACCAAACACATGCGCACGAATCAGCTAGCCGCCCGCCTCATGTCTACCCCGAGGACCGCCAACTGGGCGGTGCGAACGGCGAGCAAAAACCCGGAGATCATGACATCGGCGGTGAAGCTGCTGTTCGGACTGGGACACGTTCCCCGGCGGTCGCTGGTCAGGAGCTTCCTCAAGGCGGCGGTCAGTGGCGGTTAAGCGGGTTCGACGCGGGTCTAGTACCAGCCGGTGTTCGTGGAGTGTCCCCAGGCGCCGCACGGTGTGGAGTAGCGCCCCTTGATGTAGTTGAGCCCCCATTTGATCTGGGGTACCGGGTTGGTCCGCCAGTCCGAACCGTACTCGGCCATCTTTTCGCCGGGCAACGCCTGCGGGATGCCGGTGGCACCGGACGATGAATTTACAGCTTTGACGTTCCAATGGCTTTCTTTTGTCCACAGCTTGTCGAGGCAGCTCATCTGACCCACTTCGAACCCGGCGGCGACTAGCAGGGAGCAGCCGATCTGTTTGACGCCTAAATAGCTCAGGCAGTCGGTGGGGGCGTCCGGGGGGAGCCCACCGCCCGGCCCGAGGCTGTCCTCGATGCGCTGCTTGGCGTCGTCGGCGGCGGCCCTGGCGCGATCGGCGATGGAGTCGCTCACCTGTTGGGCCCGGACCGCGGCCTGCGATTGCGCTTGCTTGCTCTGGGAGCTTTCCTCCTGCGCGAGCTTCAACTCAGCGGCTGCGGGGCGTCGCTGTGGAACGTTGGTGTCCGGGGCGGGCGTCGCGGAGACGCTACTGGCCTTGGTTTCTGCCTCGCTGGCCGATTGCAGGGACAACGACTCGGTGGGCTGCTTCTGAATTCCAATAACAAAGCCTGCGGTGAGGCCGGATAGCAGCAACGTCACGGCGAGGATGCGCACAATCAAACGCGCACCCGCGATGGGTTTTCGTGCCACGGGAAAATTCCCTCCGTACTGGGCCCAGGTTAAGGCTCTGCGGCGCGCTCGGGGGTGTGAGCGACACTGCCGGGGTTCAAGCCAAAGCGGGAGCCTGCCCTAGTTCGTCGTATGGGTCAAATCGCGTACTGCATATTTGACCGTATTGACCGAATCCCGGACGGATGGGGTAGACGACCGAACGGACCAGGCAAAAGAGACCGGAGAGTCGCCGCGAAATGGCACCGATGGACGGTAGACAGGGAGTTTCCCCAGGAAAAACCGTGACAATTATGCAACATTCGAATTAGAAATGAACTCCAGCGCGCCGAGAAGCCGGAGGGGCAGACCTCGGCCTCGGCGCGCTCGACTGAGGCGACATGTGACCTGCATTACTCGGTCCCAAAACCACAGCACCCGTTCGAGGGTCGAAACCATGTACTTCGACAACTCCGGCGGCGACCAACTCACGTAATTGCGCTGGAGTAATCTCGCCCATGCTGGCGCCGCCGTCGCCTATTGCGCGTGGCAGGTCAGTATCGATCCCTAGATGCGCCATCTCCGCCATTGCGGTTCGCTGATCGATAGCCGTCTGTTGCGGTAACGGCTGGCTATTTTCCTTTTTCGCAGCCCGCCTATCTGCAACGTGCTTGGCCGCCGACGCAAGCAAAGGTAGTGCAGTCATAGCTACCGTTAGAGTAAACTGGCCATTGACCAATCCTCTTCTGCCCGTCCTTCCCAGGACGGTTTCTTGATGTTGCACGCCATGCGGGTCGACCCAGGCACGGGTCTGTTGAAAGCCTTGTGGGACATTTTTGTAGTCCTTCTGGCCTTGCATGAACTTTTTAGCGGCGGCCTTCATGTTTCGGAACCGCCCAGCTCTCTTACCAGGTAGACCGACAACCATCTCAAACCTCCATGCGCCACTGCGCGATTGCATGTGCAATGGTCCTGACATCTAGCCTAACCGAGACTCGCTTGAGTGTCAGGAAGTTGCGCTGATCACAGCCTGACTCCATAGTCGTCGCGGGCCACTCCCGCCGTCGCGAATCGCGGGTCGGCGGCCTGGGGCCGGTAGGCAGCCTGATTCATCTGCTCCAGCTGAGCCGCTAAAGCCTCTTCCTCTCGCCGTCGGGCATTGCGACGGTGAACCGCGTAACCGAACAGGCCCGCCGCGGCCGTACCGGCCGCGACCCTGCCGGGCCACTTCGCAGTGGGCTGACGCTCGCCCTTTGGGGGGCCAACGTAATGTTCACTCCACTTGCTCTTTTCAGCAATGAATGTGGTTACTTTGTCGGCGGCCTTCTTCCCAGCCCCGCCCTCGGCAAACTGAGCAGCCACCTTCCCACCGATGTAGGTCTGGCGCAGCCGCTGAGCGGGGCCTGAAGAATGGATTTTGTCAATGGCGTTCTTAACGTGTGGCGTTACCTTGGTCACGACATCACCGATGTTGTGACGATTGTTCTGCCGCCAGGCCATCCAATCATTACCGAGCCCCTCGGCGCGCACCCGCCACTGGCCAGAACCGCCGGCACCGTCTCCGGCTGCCGTAGAGCCGTCGTCATCATCCGCCATGGCCATCTCCCTGCAAATCGCCTGCAAAACCCAAGAACCTCACCCCATAATAACGACGGTCATAGCTGCTAGCACAAGGTTTAGCCGTTTTGGCGTCTCCGAGCGCGGCTACTTGACTGGAACCGACGGCCGCCGCCGTAACGCCCGACCCCGGCCACTTGCCTGTGGCCGAGGCTCCACGGCAACACCAGAACCCGCGGCCTCCTGCCTTGCCTTACGGCGCGCCATCCTACGGCGCAGTGCGACAGCCAGGGCTGCGGCCGAAGTCCCGATCACCGTGGCCGTGACCGCAACACCCTTCGGGCCCGCATTGCCAAGCCACTGCGCCCACTCCCGCCGGGTCTTGTGTCGGCCGGGCCGTCTGTGGGCTTCGGATGGTATGCCCATTCTTTCTTTAGGAAAAAAGAACAGCTTCCCTAACCCTCCAGACCCCGGATCCTTGACGTCCGACAGCCCCATCTATCTCCCCCACCTCGATCGGTTGCTCTCCTAGTTGGGCACGTCTTCCAGCATCTCGGTGACCAATGCCGCAATCGGAGAACGCTCTGACCGGGTGAGCGTTATGTGTGCAAATAACGGATGACCCTTCAGGGCCTCGACCACGGCGGTGACGCCGTCGTGGCGGCCCACCCGAAGGTTGTCGCGCTGCGCGACGTCGTGGGTGAGAACCACCCTGGAGCCGGCACCGATTCGGGACAGCACCGTGAGTAGAACCCCGCGCTCCAGGGACTGGGCCTCGTCCACGATCACAAAAGCGTCGTGCAGCGACCGACCTCGAATGTGGGTGAGCGGAAGCACCTCCAGCATCTTGCGATCCAGTACCTCTTCTATTACCGACTCCGAGACCACGGCACCCAGCGTGTCGAACACCGCCTGCGCCCACGGGTTCATCTTCTCCGCCTCGGTGCCGGGAAGGTAACCGAGCTCCTGGCCGCCCACCGCGTACAGCGGGCGGAACACCACGACTCGCTTGTGGCGGCGGCGCTCCATCACCGCGTCGAGGCCGGCGCAGAGGGCGAGCGCGGACTTGCCGGTACCGGCCCGGCCACCGAGCGACACGATGCCGACGTCGTCGTCCATCAGCAGATCCAATGCCACCCGCTGCTCGGCCGATCGGCCGTGCAGACCGAATGCCTCGCGGTCGCCGCGGACCAGGCCCACGGTCTTGTCGGGGCGAACTCGCCCCAGGGCCGAGCCTCGGCCGGACAGCAAGACCAAGCCGGTGTGACATGGCAAATCGGTCGCCTGCGGCGCCTCCAGCGCGTCCGCCCCGTACAGTGTGGCCATCTGTTCATCGCTGAGGTCGAGCTCCACCATGCCGGTCCACGGCCGGTCAGCGACCTCGGCCAGCTCGGCGCGGTACTCCTCCGCCCGAAGACCCACCGCACCGGCCTTGACCCGCATCGGCAGATCCTTGGTGACCAAGACGACGTCCTTGCCCTCCTGGGCAAGGTTGAGCGCAACCGCCAGGATGCGGGTGTCGTTCTCGTCTGCCCGAAACCCCAGGGGGAGCGCGCTCACGTCGGCGTGGTTGAGCTCCACCTGAATCCGGCCGCCCTGCTCGTTGGCGGGCACCGGCTCGTCCAGCCGCCCATGCTGCATCCGCAGCTCATCGAGGGAACGTAGACACTGCCGGGCGAACCAGCCCAGCTCGGGGTGATGCCGTTTGGACTCGAGCTCGCCGACCACCACGAGCGGGAGAATCACATCGTGTTCGGCAAAGCGGCGTATCGCGCCGGGATCCGACAGTAAAACGGAGGTGTCTATAACGTAGGTGCGAGCCTTGCGGGGGGAGTTCGATGGCGTAGACGGCATACCGGCGGTCCACTTCCGCGGGCACTTCAGCCACCGCGCCCGCTAGCTAGGTCGACGAGACTTGCACGTACCTCGACCTTAGAGCCACCGGACGACAAAATACCGAAAACACGAGAGGGAATTAAAAAACTCTATGTTTCATCTGGTTTGACAGCACACACCGCGCCGCACCACGATGCACGCAGAAACGACATTCGAAGTGGTGTCGGGTTACTCATCAGGACAATTAGCTCAGTAGGCTTACCTAGCACACACTGAGCCGATCGTTACTAAGTCAGCCCGAAAGTAGCCTAGATTCGCAGGCTAAAGCTATCTTAGTCGGGCTACTTCGTTCTGATTAGTAAGCAGCGGTATAGGAGCAAAGCGCATGACCTCGCCGACCCAGCCCGGATCCGACACGGATGCAGCCGTTGAGCAGTCAAACCCCGAGGTGGACCGCTTAGTTGGGCTGGTGCAGACCCAGCAGGAAACCATCGACTATCTCGTGCAATACATCGAGCGGGTCGAGGCACAGCTCAACGACCGAATCGACACGATCGAAACATCCGGTGGCGCGGCGGCGCCGGTCATGGACGCGGGCGGTGGAGGTGGCCAGCAACAACAGGCCGCCGGGCCCGATCCCATCGACTGGGCGACCATCAGCGGCCCGGCCCGCATCAAGGCCTGGCAGGACCTCGCGGGGTTCGTGGAAGGCCTAGTCGTTCGCTACAGCCTGCAGCTGGAGATCCTGCCGTGCTGGTGGATGCATGGTGAGGCCATCGAGGAACTCACCTCACTGTGGCAGGCCAGACAGGTGGCCTACGCGGCCGGCTCGGACGCCTCCATGGCCAGCTGGTGGCAGGACCTGTTGGAGCGAAGCCGGATGCGGATGCGGGAGATCTTCGGGTCCTGCCGCGACGGACACATCGATTCCTCCGGGCAACGCTGGATGACCGATGAGAACCGCTCCGCCCTGGCCCGTGCCATCGAGGAAGAAGCCCGCCAGTTCGGATAATCGTCCCGCCGGCGTTATGACGTATAGGCTAAGTGCTCGGCGTCGCCGGCTCGTGGGAGCGGCTCTGACTGGCGTGATCGCTGGGGCGCCACACAGTCCGACGCGTCGGCCGGGCCGCCGAACGTGGCGCGCCGCTGGTCGGCGTAGGCGCGTCCGGCTCGGGGGCCGCAGCCTCCGACTGAGCATCCTGCATCCACGTCGCCATCGAACGGTAACTGTCGGCCAACACCTTTGCCTGCTCCGGATTTGCCTGCATCCACGCCGCCATCTGGCCGGCGTAATAAGTCCCCCCGCCATGGTATTGCGCCCCGTCGTAGCCGTACTGCGACGGATACTGGTAGCCACCATGGCCGTAACCGTAATAGGCCGGAGCGTAGTACTGCGGCGCGTACTGGCCGTACTGTGGCGCAGGCCAATATCCATACTGAGCAGTGGGCCCCGGTGAAGGCGGCTGTGTCGGGCCGGTGAACTCCGGACCGGACGATGGAGTCGGAGTAGGTCCAGGGTGGGGGCCATACGATCCGCCGCCACCCGCAGGACCCCCGGGATACGGTCCCTGCGGCCCCGGCTGGGGGTCGGGCGGATAACCACCGCCCGGATCGCCGGGACCGCTGGGAGCGCCGCCATGGCGCAAGCCCTGTGCCCAGATCTGGCCGAATTGTGAGTAGACGTTGTTCTCGTAGTAGAGGGCTTCCTCGTCCTTGACACGCCCCTTCAACCGAACAAAGAGGTCGCCAAAGGCGCCGGTGTGTATCCAGTCGCCGTCCTCGTCCTTGCCCACCTTCCTACCGACGATGTTGTTCCACTCACGGAGCTTTTCGCGACGGCGCGTCCATTTGTGGCCGGCACGCTTGCGTAGCAAGGCCATTAACTCGATGGTGTCATCTATGTCCGAGGCCATATCGAATAGGCCAAGCCGAAGGGCACGGTGCTTGAGGTCCTTGTACTGATTCTCAAGCTCGGTGTTGTCATAGACGAAGTTGGTGATCTCGCCCTCGTGACCCGGACGGGGGTCCGGCAACAGCAAGTTGCTCTGCATGTCGCGCGGGAGGTAGCGCTTAAAGGTGCGCTTCCACCAGCCGTCTGACGGTGGCATAAGTCCCTCCCTCGTGCTGCTCTGGTCCCACCTTAGCCATTTGGCCAGGTGAAGAGTGGTCTAAACGACAAAGACCAGCTGTGCCGACAATGCTAGCGCCCAGGGCGGCCATACAGTCATAAACCGGACAGCCGGTCTCTATAGGTAAGGCGTCGGACTCGAGCCCGAGCCGGGGCTTGCCGGTGGATCGGGCATTCTCGAGAATGGGCCCTCGGTCCGGTTCCTCGAGCGAATCCGATTACGAAGCCCCTGGATGCCGACGCTGAGACGGGTCGGTTTGCCCTTATATTCGCCTAGCACATAGGTGAATAGGAAGGTAGCCCCGGCCGAAAACACGGCGTCATTGTGCTCGCCCCACCAGCTCTTCTCGTGGCTAAGTAGCTTGTCGAGCTTTTTGACTTTCTTCCGGAGTTCTTTCCGTCCGACCTTGGTGGCGTGATATTTGGGGTGGTACTCAGGCGATTTGCCGCGGGGTGAGACGGCATCTTGCCCGATGAAGTACAGGCTCGCTCGTCTATCGACCTCAGGCAGAAGCGCGTTGACCCGCATCTCCCGGACCGAGTCGAACTTAGGCTCGCGAAGCGCGGCTTCCACCCGATCAGCCAGCCGCTCCTGCATGTCGGCGTCGGCGTTGAAGACTTCGATCCTCACCCGGCCACGGTCACGAAAGGCGCCCTTCTCCGGGTACGGCGGCAGCTCAGGCGTTACGGCCGAGGGTTCCGCTGTGGCGGTCGCCATGAAAGCTCCCAACAAAATCGATATTGTTCCGGGTCAATCTTAGGTCAACCCAGCCGCCGGGGCTTCCAATTGGACAAAAGACTCGGCCGAACTCTCCGTCTCACAGCCGCACAAGTTGAGCTCGGCGCAACGGGTTGCTTAGTCCCCGAGGGCTATTCGGCTTCGGCGACCCTAGCGCGCAAGGTCTCCAACTCGACGAGCAACTCGGCGGGAAGCTTTTCCCCCAACTTGTCAAACCACTCGGCGACCGACGCCAATTCTACGCGCCACTCGTCCGGTTTCACCGCGAGCGCCTCGACGAGATCCGCCGAGCTCACGTCCAGGCCCTCGGTGTCGAGAGCACCAGGGTTAGGTACCAGCCCGATCGGGGTCTCCGCGGCGGCACCGCGGCCTTGCAGTCGGTCCACGATCCAGGCAAGAACGCGGGTGTTCTCCCCGAACCCGGGCCAGAGGAAGCTCCCCTGCTCGTCCTTGCGGAACCAGTTCACGTAGAAGATTTTCGGCAGCCCGGAGCCGTCACCGGTCGGGCTCTTATCCCCGATGGTGAGCCAGTGCCGCAGGTAGTCGCCCACGTTGTAACCCAGGAACGGAAGCATCGCCATGGGGTCACGACGCACCACGCCGACGGCGCCAGCCGCAGCCGCAGTGGTCTCCGAGGCGAGCGTGGCACCCATGAAGACGCCCTGGCGCCAGTCGCGGGCCTGCATGACCAGCGGAACCGTCGTGGCACGGCGGCCGCCGAACAGGATCGCCGAGATCGGTACGCCCTGCGGGCTGTCGAACTCCGGCGCCACAATGGGGCACTGCGCGATGGGAGTGCAGAAACGGGAGTTGGGGTGCGCGGCGGGGCTATCTGAGTCGGGAGTCCAGCTCTGGCCCTTCCAGTCGGTGAGATGCTTGGGCGCATCGGACGTGTAACCCTCCCACCACACGTCGCCGTCGTCGGTGAGGGCAACGTTAGTGAATACCGAGTTGCCCTTCGCCATCATGCGTACGGCGTTCGGATTCGTCTTCCAGCCGGTACCGGGGGCCACGCCGAAGAAGCCGAACTCGGGATTCTGGGCGTAGAGGCGGCCGTCCTCGCCGAACCGCATCCAGGCGATGTCGTCGCCGAGCGTTTCGACCTTCCAGCCGGGAATCGTCGGCTCCAGCATCGCCAGGTTCGTTTTGCCGCAGGCGGACGGGAAGGCCGCGGCGATGTAGTGCACCTGCTGCAGCGGCGAGGTGAGCTTCATGATGAGCATGTGCTCGGCCATCCAGCCCTCTTCGCGGGCTATCGCCGAGGCGATTCGCAGCGAGTAGCACTTCTTGCCGAGCAGCGAATTGCCGCCGTAGCCGGAGCCGTAGCTCCAAATTTTCCGGGTTTCTGGGAAATGCGAGATGTACTTGGTGTCGCTGCAGGGCCACGGTACGTCCACCTCGCCGGGTTGCAGGGGTGCGCCGACGGAGTGCAGGCAGCGCACAAAGTCTGCGCCGTCGATCCCGGAACCCATGGCGGCAAGCACCTGCGATCCGACACGGGTCATGATGCGCATCGATGCGACCACATATGCCGAGTCGGTAATTTCGACACCGAACATCGGCCGCGCGGCATCCAACGGACCCATGCAGAACGGAATCACGTACATGGTGCGGCCCCGCATGCTGCCCCGATACAGGCCGGTCATGACGTCTTTCATCTCGCCCGGAGCCATCCAGTTATTGGTCGGACCGGCATCGGACTCGTCCTCAGAACAGATGAAGGTGCGCTCCTCGACCCGCGCCACGTCCGAAGGGTCGGTCCGGGCCCAGAACGAGTTGGGACGTTTACTGGAGTCGAGCCGGACCATGGTCCTGGTGCCCACGAGTTCATCGGTGAGCCGCTGCCATTCCTGCTCGGAGCCGTCGCACCAGACCACGCGATCCGGCGTCGTAAGTTCGGCAACGTCGGTGACCCAGGCAAGCAGGGAGGTGTGAGTGGTAGGCGAATCGGTGAGGCCGGCAATGGCCGATGCGGCGGTCAACGTCATGTGGCTCTCCTCGTACTGAGCAGTTCGTTACTAAGTCAGCTCGAAAGTAGCTATATTTCCACGTCATGAGGCTGTGCTTGTCTAGCTACTTTCGTTCTGGTTAGTAATACGGATTCTTCGTCCCCGACTATCCGGGACGAGACGACGAGCGGGAATGCGTTGCAGGCGTCCCAGCCGATATGGCTAGCCGCCTTGGTAAAAGAATTTCACTTACCGTAACCCGCTCGACCGCACAAAAAACGCATCTAGCTGTGAAAACGCACACAAGCATCGATTCAGACCACGTCAGATAGCGTGACGGAATTGCTGCCTAACTGCTTTTCCGCGTGTCATCCGACTTCGACGCAGGCGCGGCCGCCGCCAGATCCGCAGGCTTTGCCTCGTTCTCAAACTGGCTGGGGAGCCTGCGGAGCCGCTTATTCATATTCCGAATAAGGAGCACAGTGGCTATGCCCAACAGCAGGATGACGATTCCGGCTATCGGACCGGCAACACCCGAGCTCATGGTGTCACCAAAATTGTTGGGATTGTCGCGGCCGTTGCCGGCCGCAAGGTTATGCGTCACCTCGACGAGGTGATAACCGGCCCCGCTCGAACTTGAAACCATGTCGCCCATCCATGAGATTACTAATCAGAAATGAAAGTAGCCCGACTAACAGAGCCAGGCTACTTTCGGGCTGAGTTAGGAACAACCAGCCCAGCGCCCTCGAACAGGTCGTTCTCGGGGATAGAAGAATCCACCAATGATCGTGCCAGTTCGTAATCTTCAGTCGGCCACAGGTCCCGCTGCACGGTCAACGGGATGGCAAACCCCAATCCCTCCGGATCGATTTGAGTGGCGTGGGCGCGCAGCGCGTCGTCCCGGAGCTCAAAGTATTCGCCGCATTCCACGCGGGTGGTTACCCGGTGAAAGTTGTCTTCGGAGGCATCCCAGTCGGTCAACCACTCGGCGTACGGCGAGTCCTTGCCCTCGGCGAGCAGGGCCTCGTGGATCACCGACATCCGCTTACGGGGGGACGTCATGTGGTAGTAGAGCTTGAGCGGCTGCCACGGCTCGCCTGCATCGGGGTACCGCGAGGGATCACCTGCCGCCTCGAAGGCTTCCACTGAAATTTTGTGAGACATGATGTGGTCGGGGTGTGGATATCCGCCATTTTCGTCATAGGTGATCATTACCTGCGGTTTCAGTTCCCGAACCAGCCGCACCAGCGGCTCCGCGGCCTCCTCCAGCGGTTTCGCCGCGAAACTTCCTTGCGGCAGTTCTTCGGCGGGCATACCTGAATCAATGAAGCCGAGCCATTTCTGGTCGAACCCAATGATTTCCCGCGCCCGGTCCATCTCAGCCCGGCGAATCTCGGCGATGTTTTCCCAAACCTCGGGCCGGTCCAACGCAGGGTTAAGCACTTCGCCGCGCTCACCCCCCGTACAGGTGACAACGGTGACAGCCACACCGTCCGCAACTAGCTTGGCCATGGTGGCGGCGCCCTTGCTCGACTCGTCGTCCGGGTGGGCGTGCACCGCCATAAGGCGAAGCTGTGAGCCCGGTTGGGTAGCCAACTGACGCAGGGTATGAGACACGGAACTTCCTTATAATTTTCCGGCATAGTGCCCGCGCAAGGCGCAAAGCACACCTGACACAATTATTCCCGATGGGGTCACAGAATCAGAACGCGGTCACGGCGCAGGAATTCCCAACGCCGACGTTTCCCGCCGGTCGATACGGTCGCCGGCGGGAGCCTAATCGGTCTTGGCGCCCTGTCATGGTGCTGCTGCTCATCGTGGTGCTCGCGACAGCCGTCGGAGTCACCCTCCGGCTATATACCACCTACTCGGCAGACGTAATACATAACCATGTTACGGCGTTCACAGTGGTGTCCGACCACGAAGTGCACGTACAATTCATCGTGCAAAAGGATTCAGACTCGGCAGCCACCTGTTCGATCCGTGCCCGAGCCAGGGACGGGGAAACAGTGGGACAGGCCAATGTCGTGGTGCCGGCACACAGCCCGGAAACCATGAACTACACCCTTGCCACACGTAAGAAAGCGATAATCGGTGAAGTGTTGCGATGTGTTCCCGGTGAACATGTGGAACGCGGTTCTCCGGCATTTCACTGATTTTTCAGCAACGAGCAGACGCTGCTAGGGCGGAACCCGTCCCACCTGTATCAGCGCAGCTTCCAGGGTGATTGTCCATACCTATTGTGCTGTTACTGCACCACGCAATGACGCGTACGTAAGGAGATTCTCGTGTCGAGCACTAACCAAGCGCCAACCAACTGGCTTACGCAGGATGCCTACTACCGGCTTCAGTCGGAACTCGACGAACTGATCGCTGGACGGCCTGCCATGGCGGCGGAGATTAATGAACGGCGCGAAGAAGGCGACCTACGCGAGAACGGCGGCTACCACGCGGCCAAGGAAGAGCAGGGAAAGCAAGAAGCCCGAATCCGACAGCTTGAGGATCTGCTCCGCACCGCACAGGTCGGCGAGGCGCCTACAAGCGCGAGCAGCGTCCAGCCAGGAGTGGTAGTAACGATTCAGTTCGAGGGGGACGACGATACCGAAACCTTCTTGCTCGGTTCGCGAGAGATCAGTGCCACCACCGATCTCACCGTTTATTCCCCCGAGTCTGCGCTCGGTTCCGCCCTCACCGGCCACGCCAAGGGTGACACTGTTTCCTACCAGGCCCCCAACGGCAGCACCCTACGGGTGAAGATAACGGACCTACAAATCTTCAGCGGCTAGATTCTTGCCTGTCAGTAGGTTTCTAAGTCAAACTAGTTGTGGCCCGGCAACGTACCGGGCCACAGTCTGTTAGTAGACCTACTTCATGGTGGCGCGGCGTAATTTACCCACTGTCAACACCATGAAAACGACCAGGATGGCGGCTGCCCAACCGAATGCCCAC
>DATATO010000287.1:0-4070 GCA_036268755.1 Mycobacteriales bacterium
CGAGGTCAACATCAAGATCCTGCTGGGCCAGGCAATTGAATCCGGCGCCCTGGATGCCGGCGAACGCAACAAGCTGCTGGTCGACATGACCGACGAGGTTTCCTCGCTGGTGCTGTCGGACAACTACGTGCAGGACCACGCGCTCGCGCTGTCCTCGTATCTAGCGCCGCGCCTCATCAACGTGCATCGCCGGCTGATGAACTCGATGGAACGCGGCGGCACGCTCAACCGGGAACTGGAGTTCCTGCCGTCGGACTCCGAGTGCGCGCAACGCGACGCGGAAAACCGTGGCCTGACCGGGCCGGAGCTTGCCGTGCTGCTGGCTTACGTCAAGATCGGCATCGCCGAAGACATTCTGTCGAGTTCGCTGCCCGACGAGGCGTGGTGCAATGACCTCTTGGTCAACTACTTTCCGTCCCCGCTACGGGAGCGGTTTGCGAAGCACATGACCACACACCCGCTGCGGCGGGAGATCATCACGACCCTGCTGGTTAACGAGGTGGTCAACCGCGGTGGTGTCTCCTACGTCTATCGGGCGGTGGAGGAAACGGGCGCCGAGGCCGTCGACGTGCTGCGCGCTCACCATGTCATCGCCAGCGTGTTGGGGTTACCGGAGCTGTGGGAGGAGATCCACGAGCTCGACAACGTGATCGAGACCCGGGCGCAACTTGCGGTGACCTCCCGGCTGCGCCGGGTACTGGACCGGGGGATTCGGTGGCTGCTGCAGAGTCGCAGCGGGGCCATCGACGTGGCCGCCGAGATCGAACGGCTCCGTCCGGGGATCGCGGAGTTGCTGCCGCACGCCACCAAGCTCTTCATCGGGGATGAGGCGCGGACCATGTGCCGCTATGTCGAGGAGTTGACTGGCCAGGGCGTGCCGGAGGATCTGGCCGAGCGCTGTGTGGGCGCGTTGTACGGCTTCGGCCTGTTTGACGTGGTGGAGCTGTCCGCGCAGGCAGAAGAGCCGGTGCGGGCGGTCGCCGAGATGTACTACACCGCCAGCGAACGGTTCGGGATGGACGCCCTGTTTGAGCGGATAACGCAGTTGCCGCGACGAGATCGGTGGAGTGCGCTCGCCCGCATGGCTATGCGTTATGACCTCTACGCGGTGCTGGCCGGGGTGGTTCGGGAGGTATTAGCGAATACCGGGGCTCACCTGACTGCGTCGGAGCGGCTGCAGAGCTGGTCGCAGCGGAATCAGGTCAACATCGGGCGGGTGCAGAACACCATGTCCATGTTGGGCGACTCGGCGCCGGCCGATCTTGCTACGTTGTCGGTGTTGCTGCGCCAGCTGCGGACGTTGATTCGCAACTCCTAATGGTTATGCATTATGCGCGAAATCGATTTCTCATAATGTGGGAGTTGAATCTCAATGTTGGCATGGCGTTGATCACAGGGTTCGCATAATCCCTGTTCGACGTTGTTGCCATGTGTCCGGCGGTGAGTATCGTTTACTGGGTGATGAGCAATACCCAGACGAGGGAATCTCCGCATTATGCATCGCCATTCGATGCACGATTCCGTGCCGGCTCGGATTCGTCGGCGGGTCCGAGCGGGGGGAGGCACCGCGCTAGTCATGTCGAGGTCATAGAGCTGGAGCTTGCCCAGATTCAGGCCCGGTTGGACACGTTGCGGCAACGCATGCGTTCGGTGTTCCGCACCCGTACCATGGTGGGTCTCGGTATTTCCGCCGGCGTGCTCATCACGCTGGCCGTGAGCTCGTTGAGCTTTTTCATGAGGGGCGGCAGCGGCCTAGGAATGCTGTTGTGCGGGTTCTTCATCGCCGGCGTACCGCTCACTATCGCCGCCGCCGTACGGGCCGGCCGGCCGTGGTGGCAGTTCAGCCACGAGGCCGCGCTATTGCGGCAGCGCGAGAAGGAACTACATGCCCAGCTGGGCCCAGTCGTGGTCGCCGCTGAGGAGGCGGACCGTTCCGCACCTCCCGAGTCGGGGAGCCACGCTCGCTATCGAACGGGCAGGGGTGCTCGCTACGACATGCCGGACGAGGTATCTGCACTGGGGTTCGTTCCAGAGGGTGCGGCTGACACCCGGACATCCAGGGCCCCAGACCCTGAGCCGCTGCCGCTGGCCGAATACAGCGCGTTAAGTTCCTCGAGCCATGTGTTGGCCAGAGTGGTGCAGGATACGCTCAGACGCTCCGCTGCTGAGGCGTCGCGGGTGACTGAGCGGGAGGACGTGGCGTCCAAGAGCGACCATTCCGTGAACGCATCCGCGGGTGGCCTTATCGCCGCCTCTCATCCCCGCAAACTGCTGAGCCGGGGAGCCAACACCAAGCCCTCGTGGTGGTCACCGACGGGTCTCAACGAGCGGGCTATTAAACACCTCACGCCGGCCGCGCCCGAACCTCGCCCCATCGGCAACTGGGGGTTGCTATTCGTGGTGGGCGGCCTGCTCATGCTGTTCGCGGTGGGCATCATCGCGGGTGTGGTAACAGCGGGTTGAGGCCGCCTTTAGGGGTTTCGCGAATGCTGTCGAGGGGCGCTGCCGTAGGGCGCATGACCGTGTGGCCTGGCTGTTACTACACCTATCCCAGTCAGGAGTCATACTCCCAGCATGTCCGAGATCACCCTTCACCCACAAACTTTCTGACACTCCAATGGGAAACGGCGTTTGGTGGCGGTGCGGCGATAACTCTGAGCGGAAGGGAGGGCCTGATGGATGTCTTTGTGACGCCGGGTCGTTATCCGACTGCGTTGTCTTTCGCGGCGGAAGTCACTTAAGCGCTCGCTCGGCCGGCTCATGGCAACCATGGTGAGCATCTGGTGCGCGGAACATATGCTACGGATTTAGTGGCGCACCAAACGGACTGGCTGTGGTGCGATAACGATCAGGATGTTGAGCTTGTAGCAACGAAACCGTTGCGGCTAACGGTTGAGTACGTGACACGACGGCATGCAAGAGAGTCTTTACGATTTCGAGCGGCGGATAAGACAGGCCATTGTGATGTGTTACCGGTATCGCGGTATACGCCATGAGCTGTTCGGTGACCGTCATTGGACGGGAAAATCAAAGCCGGGGTGGTTGCGCCCAGACACGGATCTAGCGCTATTGGCCCCATTTGACGGGTATGCCAGGGGGCAAGCTCCCACTTATGCGCTGCGGCTCGACGGGCCAAACAATGCCACATTTACTATCGTTAATGACTACCGGACAGGGCCCGTCAGCTATCCAATATTGCTGAAGGCTAGCCCAAGCATCCCCGCCGAGCTCGCCGCAGATCCACTGTGTGGCCGAGCCGTGTATGACGGCTTGACGGCGCTCGGACTCAAGGCTGACCAACCAAGGCGGTAGATAAACTCGGTCGCTGTCCACACCAACGGGACAACATTCAGACCCAAACCGCACACGGGCGGTAGCTTACGGCGGTAAACGCACAGCTTTGAGTTGCTGATGGAGAGCGAGATCCCGCGACGGTCGGCGAGCGTTGCGGCAGTGTTCGAAAGAGATGCGGTGACGGACTCACATCGGGCCTGCCACCGCATTCTTTCGGCCGCCGCTGTTATCCCAGTGCCCCCGACACGACTTTTGCCGTATCGGAGAGCATGGCGTTGTCGCCCTTGGCGTCGGCCACCGCCTTGTCCGACAGTATCGAGATCACTATCGGATCACCCCTGTCGGTCCAGGTGATCGCTATGTCATTGAGCGACCCGAAATCGCCACTGCCGGTCTTGTCGGCGGTCTTCCATCCGGCAGGAAGCCCGGCTCTGATGCGCGTCGCGCCGGTGGTGTTCGCGATCAGCCAGGATTTGAGCTGAGCCCGTTCCGGCGTCTTGAGGGCCTTACCGAGCACGAGAGAGCGGTATCCGCCACCGATGGCCGACGGGGTGGTGGTATCACGGTCGTCGCCGCGAAGCGCGGTGTTGAGCTCGGTCTCCCACCTATCCAACCGGGTGCGATTGTCTCCGATGGATCGAGCGAACTTGGTTACGGCCGCGGGCCCACCGAGGAGCTTGAGCAGCTGGTTTCCGGCGGTGTTGTCGCTTTTGGTAATGGCCGCCTCACATAACGCTGACACAGTCATGCCCGTGCCCACATGGGCCGAAGTTACG
>DATATO010000288.1:0-4897 GCA_036268755.1 Mycobacteriales bacterium
CGGCGAGCTTTTGGACCTGCTGAAACCCCTCAGCCAGGCGCACGACGAGCCCTTGTTCGTCACAACCCACCAGACTTTCGAGTTGTGGTTCCGCCTCATCCTCTACGAGCTTGAATCGGTGCGTACCCACATGCAGGAAGGGAACATCTCCGAAGCCACCCGGCTTTTGTTCCGCGTAGTGGCGATAGAGAACCTGCTCACCTCCCAGCTCGACGTTCTCGGCACCATGACCGCCCAGGGTTTCGAGGAGTTCCGCCCTCAGCTCGGCTCGGCGAGTGGGGCGCAGTCGGTCCAATTTCAGGAGATCGGGTTGTTATCCCGTCAGGGTAACGATGATTGGCCTGGCCGCGACCACCTATGCCCCGAGGACGTGTTAAGGCTGGAACGCCGAGGGCACGAGCCGTCGATATGGGGCGCCTTTCAAGATCTGGTCATTCGAAGCGGCGGTACCGAGCTGGCAGATTTGTTTGACCAACCGCCGCGGCACCCCGAACTGTCCGAGCTGGCGGATGCGATGATCGCATACGATCAGGCTTTTATGCTCTGGCGTCTCCGTCATCTGCGCTTGGTGGCGCGGATGATCGGTCGCAAGAAAGGGACCGGTGGGACGGCTGGATGCGGTTATCTCCGTACCACCTTGGAACGGAGATTCTTTCCCGAACTACTGGCTGCGCGGCCGACTACGACGCCTCTAGATTGACTTCTCGGATACGTCGACCAGGCCCGCGAATTCATCCGGCGACGCAGATAGCAGGGCATGGCCGCCGTGTCGACTCAGTAGGTCATCGATAAGACATTCGGTCGCACAATGGTGCCGCCATGCCTGCGCGTATGGCTCTTCGGTGAAGGCGCAGCGCTCATACAGCGGGATGTGTTCGTCATAGAACCTGCCATAGAGCCGCTGAGCCACGCGGTTACGCAAGGCACCCCCGACATGAGCCGTGGAAGAAGCCAGGTTCCGGTAATGCCGGATCGAGATATCGGCGATGGCCTCGACGTTGGGCTTTCGCCCTCGCTCATACTCGGCGAAGGCGGCGGCCCAATCGGGTTCGGAATTACCCACCCGGGCCAAGCACTCGTCCAGAATCCGCGCATCTTCGAAGCCGCAGTTCATTCCCTGCCCCATGAAGGGGGCCATGGCATGTGCCGAATCCCCGACCAAGGCGAGCTTGTCCCGCCATACCCAACGGTCACATCGCACGGTGACTATTGAGTTAGTCGGGTGGCTCTGATACTGGTCGGCCAGATCGGGGATCAGATCGACGAGATCTGGGAATAGCCGCTTGAACAAAACCACGGCATCGTCGCCCATTTTGACCGTGTCGAAGCTGATGCCTTCGCCTTCCAGGGGCAAAAACAGCGAGCCCGTAAAGTCTCCCGAGGGGTTGGGGAAGGCGGAAAAAAGCGCCCGGTCGCGAGGCCAGATGTGAAAAAACTCGTTCGGGAGACGCCAACCGCCGTCGGAGTCGGCAGGTATGCGGATCTCCTTGTATCCCAGTTCCAGGGTGTTTATTTGTACGGAATCGGGGCGATGGGGGAACGCTGCTCGGACTCGCGAGAATGCGCCATCGCAACCGATTAGGCGCTTAAATCTCAAGCGCCGCTCCCCTTGGGCGCCCTCGACGAGAACCGTTGGACCATCGGGATCGACGGAGAGCACCCGAATTCCCCGATACATGGTTACCCCGGGTTCTGCGGCCGCGGCATTCATCAGCAGCCGGTTGAGGCGCGACCGCTCAACGCACCAGATCTTCTCCCCCCGACGGCCGTATGGCTGTTCGGTGAGTTCACCGGCCGCGCCGTGTTCGAGCCGCCCGTGCAACGGAAGGCTGACGGCACGAGCGTCTTCCTCCAGACCCAAATCGCGGAGGGCGTGCCAGCCTCGCGCGGAGAGAACGATCTGGAGAGACCGTCCGGCCGAAACAGGGCCCGCGGGTGTCGAAGTGCGTTCGAGAAGAGTGACGTCGCCAAAACGTCGGGCAAGGTAGATAGCTACGACCGGTCCCACCATTCCCCCGCCTACCACGACGATGGGTGCCGGCTTTTCGACCCGAGCGGGATCAGCTACTCGCATGGTTGCGTTCCAGGAGCGGAACTACCTGGGTTTCGAAGGCTCGTATTCCTCGGATGACCCGTTCGCTGTCATTGTCGTTGAAGTCGAACCACGCCATGATTCGGTCGTCGGGATGGAAGCGAGAGGCGATCTCGGCGGCGACCTGCTCGGGATTGCCGAAGACGGCGTTCGACATGCCGGAGGTGACCTTCTCCTCGTCGATGGTGCCCTCCATAGCGTGCCAATAGGCTCTGATGGCCGCTTGTGCGCGGGCCTGGGCTTTGTCCGATTGCGCAGTAGAGGTAAGCGCGGGGTCGGCCTCGACAAACACCATCACTGTGCGAGGCAGGTACTCCCGGCGCCAGGGGCCGCCGTCCGGGTGGTAGCACTCCTGCATCCGCCGGTGTGTTTCCTCCAGCACCTCCTCTGGAGTAACCGAGAGGTTGAAGACCCGCACCGGCCAGAGCCGATTCGCCATCCGCTGCAGCTCCGGGTCATGCGAGCCAAGAGTCAGACACAGCAGCTCCAACGGCGCCTCCTCGGGGAGGAGCCTAAGGCGGTCGAAGGTCCAGAACGGTGGAATCTGATGGCCCTCCTCACCGCCGGCGGTCAGAACCTGCCGCCATGCCTCCTCTCCCCGAAACTGTGATCGGCTGAGTTGCTGAGGAGCGATATCGGCGGACGCCACGGCGTCGCCGCGCAACAGCCGCAGGAAGATCTCGGTCGCCTCCCTCATGGCCATACCCCGCACGACCGGCCAGGCGGCCTCCTCGATCGCATCCCGTGGCCGAACACCGAATGGGGCGTTGGCGAACTGGAAGCGCCCAGTGCCGAATCCGATTTGGATCAAACGACGTTCTCGCCCACGCAGGCCATGCAGCGTGAGAAAGGTACGGATGGCTTCCGCGTGCGCAATGGGGCCGCCGTTACAGAGAATGTTGCGGATCGCCGAGCCCAGCTGGATGCGCCGAGTGCGCGGATAAACGTAATGGGCAAGCTGCAGGATGTCGGTGTTCAGACAGAGCTCACCGCGAAAATGCGGTAGGAAGGGCACGGCCTTGCGCTGTTCCTCGCGGAGCGCGAAGTGCGCTTCGCCCACCCAGGCGGTCTCGAAACCACAGTCGTCAGCAGCGGCAATTTGATCTACGAGATTACCGAAGGCCTCGGCCTCAGATGGAAGATAACCGTCGATCTCCATCCGGGAAAAGCTGAAAAATATATCGTATTTCATGGTCTTCTCTTCTACCGAACGAATCCGCCGTGAGAGTGGCTGATCGTGAGTCTGGCATACGACGGCCGCTCATTCTAACCGCGATGACGGTCCTCCTACGACGACCGAGTGCTGTTAAGGTCCGAGTGTGGCGGACCTGCATGAGCTGCTGAGCCGTTCGGTAGCTCGCCCGAACCGGACTGTTCGCTACGGCCCGCATGCCGATAACATCGCCGATCTGTGGCTCCCTGACTCGATGGGCCGCCCACTTGTGGTTGTGATACACGGCGGCTTCTGGCGAGCCGCATACGATCGGGCTCATACGGGCCCGATGTGTATGGCACTCGCCGCTCGGGGATACGCGGTGTGTGCCCTGGAGTACCGCCACCCCGTCCCACCGGACATCGGATGGCCCGGCACGTTCGACGATATCGCCGCCGGGCTGGATACCGTGCCGTACGTCCTCCGCGACCTCATTGACACCGATCGCCTCGTCGTTCTGGGTCACTCAGCGGGCGGACATCTCGCGCTATGGGCGTCGGCGAGACATCGGCAACCACACGGCAGCCGGTGGCGGCGTGCGGAGCCGGCGCCGATCACAGGGGTGGTGTCGCTGGCGGGCATCTGTGACTTGGAGCGTGCTTGGCAGCTGCGGCTGGGGTCGGACGCGGTCGGCTCGCTGCTCGGCGGCGCACCGGACGTTCGGCCGGAACAGTACGCCGTCACCGATCCGATGCGTCTTGTGCCGACCGGTGTCCGCACGGTTGTGATGCACGGCGACTCCGACGACTCGGTTCCGGTCGAGGTGAGTCGTGCCTATGCCACCGCGGCGCGGGCATCCGGCGACGAGACCGATCTGCGCGTCCTGGCGGGGGCCGATCATTTCGATTTGATCGACCCCCTGTCCACGGCGTGGCCACATGTACTCGAAGCGTTGGTCGACGTGTTGCGGCCCCACGGAATGCGGGGCTGCGCCTATGACGGCAGTGTCGCGTAGTTGGATCGTCAGCCCGTCGAGGAGGCAAGCGGGCCTCGGCGGGCTGGGCGGGTTACTGTCCCACCGACACGACCACCGATTCATAGACGCCTTCGAGTTCAGTGGACTCCACCACCTCGGCCAGCCGCTGGTGTGACTGTGAATGAGTCAATCGAGGCATCGCCTTCTCGAAGTCCTGCATCGACCCATCGAACCTAATGATCGTCATAATGCGACGCGCATCGGCCGGATCGAGAGCCACTTCAACCTGAGCCGGATACGGCTCCTCACTCTCAGGCGCCCATGCGGCCACTAACTGCTCTACCGATACATTTGCCCGAAGCGTCCGAGCGAATACCGCGACAATCACGCCTGGTTCCTCTCATATTAGTTCACAACAGTTCAGCGGCTCAGAGATGCAGACCTGTTACCACTGAGAACAACGGCGGCGGCGCACCGATCATTGCGGCCGTGAATACATAGGCAGTAAGCCAAAGCAAAAGCGCTCCGCGATCCCACGTGGGACCTCGATACTACGACTGATCGGCGAGTGCTGCGTAGTTTTTCTGCCACGCGGCGAAAAGCCTCTGAAAGTAGGGGATTTTGGCTGCCGCTGGCACAAACCAGCGGAGGGTCTCGGCGTAGTAGCTGCATTGTT
>DATATO010000289.1:0-1709 GCA_036268755.1 Mycobacteriales bacterium
TGGGTGGTGGGAACGTTGCCACCGGCAACGAGGGTGTGTGGTGAGGAAGCAGCGGAGACGGCGGCCACCTTCTGGGCGCCGGCCAGGCGAAGGATCTGGGCGATGCGGGGCAGGTAGAAGTTCTGCGCGGCTATCTCATGAGGTCCCGGTTGGTAGGTGATCCGCGCAACCGGCTGCCCTCGATAGTCCTTGACCTTGGGGTCGAGATCCACTGTGTTGGTGCGGTAGGGCAGGTCCTCGGACATCATGGACACGCCGACCAATCGGTTGCGCAGGATGCTCGATCGCATCAGCTCTTTGAACGCCACCCCGAACGGTTTTGCCGGCGAGGCTACGGGCAGCAGGCTGCGGTAGGTGTTGGCCTCGTCGATGAGAATCCCTTGCTGCGACCCGCCCAACTCCAGCCCGCCGCCCCGGAAGTAGGGCAGCCCGGCGGCTTTCGCCGCTGCGCGGGCACCGGGATAGTCGGGGTCGGCGAAGTCGTCACAGTCGTGGGTGATCGACCGGCCGACCTGGGCGCCGGGCACCTGATCGAGGAAGATCCCACTCCCGTCGGAGAACCAGTGGAACATCAGGTAGCGCCCGGCCGTCGAGTGCGGATCGGGGAGACGGGACAGCGCGACCAGCCGGGACGACTCGATGGCGTTACCGGCGAGCACGACCAGATCGGCCGACTCGGTGTGGGTCGCTCCGGCCCGTTCCCACTGCACTGCCGTGGCTTTGCTCCCCTTGGTGCGGATGGCGGTGGCGCAGCTGAGGGGGCGAACCTCGGCCCCGGCCAGCACCGCCCGCCGCAGGGGAGCAAGCGCCCCAATCCGGGCGTTGATCGGGCATCCGTAGTCGTTGCAGAAGCCGCAGTTGTTACAGGCCGGTCTGCCTCCGTAGGCGACGCTGTTGATGGCCATGGGAACAGGGAAGGGGTGGAGCCCAAAAGCGCTGCAGCCGCGGGCGGCGAGCAGGGACGAGTACTGACCCGGCCCGGCCGGCATCGGGAGCGGACCGGTGCGGGGGGCGTGCTTGAGCACGACGTCGGGAAGCGCGCTCACATCGCCGGCGACGCCGATCAGCTTCTCGATCTCGCTGTAGAACGGCGCAATCTCCGCGTAGTCGAATGGCCAGTCGATGATGTCGGCTCCGGTGACGGGTCCGAGGAGGCTCAGCTTGGAGAAGTCGATGTTCCAGAAGCGGGGCGTGTCTGCACCCCAGTGGACCGCACCTCCGCCGACCGTCTGGGCCAGAGCCTGGACCAGCCCGGTGAAGCGCGGCTCTGTCTCCGAAGCTGACCAGCGATAGGTGCGGGGCTCGGTCAGCGGGTCGGGCTTGCAGTAGAAGCGGCTGCGCTTGAGGTCGTCGTTGGACCACGAAGTCGACGGGTTCTCGGCGCGCAAGTCCCCGTAGCTGTTGGGCCCTTTCTCGAGCACCACCACGTCCAGGCCTGCTTCGGCCAAGGTCATGGCCGCCACCGCCCCGCCGGGACCGCTGCCGATGACTATCGCTTTCATGGCGCCGCTCTCACGGGGCCTTCACCGGGGGTGGAGACACGGCGGACACCAGGTTGAGCACCTTGACCACCGCGGCGGACGGATGCAAAACCTGTTGGGAAAGCGCCGACGACACGCTCGCCGCTGGATATCCGCGAGGCTGCACATCCCCGGGGAAGTCGATGTCGTGCCAGCCGACCAGACCTGCGTTACCCCCGTACTCCGGCG
>DATATO010000290.1:0-3264 GCA_036268755.1 Mycobacteriales bacterium
ACGCATGACCACAGCACGTCGGGGTCGATCACCCCGCCCTGTTCGGCGGTGCCGACCAGCGGACGGGCCGCCTGCTCGGGTCCGTGCCCGGGCACGCGGCCGAAGCCGGATTCGGGTACGTGGTGGCCCTCTTCGTGGGCGGTCTCGAGGTCCAAGCCCTCGAGCGGCTCTGCCTTCGTCTCGCCGAGGATGTACGGAGCCTTGGCCATCCAGTGGTCCCGCAGATCCATGATGACGAGCTTGGGGGACAGAGGCTTACCGGTGTTCCAGGCCGGACACTGCGACTGGCAGCGCCCACACTCGGTACAGGTGGCGAAGTCGAGGTTGCCCTTCCAGGTGAAGTCCTCGATCTTGCCGCGGCCGAAAGTGGCGTCGTCCGGCGGGTTTTCGAAGTCGATGGGCTTGCCGTGGGCCTCGATCGGCAACAGTGGGCCCAGGCCGTCGGGCAGCCGCTTGAAGGTGACGTTGATCGGCGCCAGGAAGATGTGCAGGTGCTTGGAGTGCAGCACGATCACCAGGAACACCAGCGCGACGGCGATGTGCGCGAGCAGGGCGAAGGTTTCGATCCACTCGTTGGCGGTGACGCCCAGTGGCTGCATGAGCACGCCCATGCCGTGCGAGAAGAACGCGCCCCAGCCGTAGGGGAGAGTGCCGGTGACCGCCGAGGCGCCCCGGAAGATCGAGAAGCTGAAGATGACCAGGAAGATCATGAACAGGATCAGCCAAGCGCCACCGGTATGCGAGCCGTAGAACCGCGACGAGCGGCCGTACTCCTTGGGTTCGGAACGCAACCGGATAATCGCGAACGTCGTGATACCGAGCAGCACGCCAAGGGCGATGAAATCCTGCAGGAATCCCAGCGCGTTCCAACGGCCCACGATCGGAATGTGGAAGTCGTTGACGAACAACGCTCCATAGGCCTCGATGTAGACCGTGACCAGGATGAAGAAGCCCCACATGGTCAGGAAGTGCGCCGCCCCGGGGATGGACCATTTCAGCAGCTTGCGCTGGCCGAATACTTCGGAGATCTGCGCCCAGAGCCGAGACCCGACATCGTCGGTGCGGCCGGTAACGGGCTGACCGGAAAGTGTGAGTTTGACCAGCCACAGCACCCGGCGTACTGCGAGCAAAGCGATAATCGCCGTCCCGCCCAGTCCGACAACGAGTCTGATCAGCATCTGCGTGTGCACGGAGCGTCTCCCCAAATCCAGTGTTACTGACGAGTAACTAGCTGATGTTACTGGCCGGTAACTTAACTACTGCACCTGCTCAAGCCGTGTAAGCCTGCTCATAGTGACATCTCCGAGGGGGCCACCGCGACGAAGGATGCCCTAACTTGGCTGTCGCCGTGTTCTATACCCAGGCGAAGCGTCGTCGACTCAGAAGTGCGGTACCGGGGGTACGGGGGGCAAATTGCTCCGCCACCAGTGACGGCGAGGATGCTGCGGCGTCCAGGTAGCGCTCGGCGGTGGCACCGGCTCAATGGTCACTTCGGTGGTCGTCGTGGTGGGCTCGGTGGTCGACGGAGTGGTTGACGGCGTGGTGGTGCTCGATGATGTCGGGGTCGATGTCCGTGTGGTGGGCGCCGGAGCGCTGCCCCCGTTGCCCCGCGCCAGGATGGCCAGGCCGTAGATGATAACCGCGATCAGCACCACCACCGCCAAGCCCCAGAGGGCGAGGACCCACCGGTTCAGGTACCAGGGCGGTGGGCTTTCGCCAACGCTGAAACGCTCGGTCTCGTCAACGCCGCGCGAGTAATCGTCGTACGGAGGCCGGGTGCCGCTCACTGCTAGGGCGTCCAGCCAGCGTGGTGATGATGGTGATGGCGTCCTTCGTCGACCGTTGTGGTCGGCGTGGGGGCCATGGTGGTCGGCTCCGTGGTTTCCGGCGGGCCGGTCAACGTTGTGGTTACCGGCGGAGTGGCCGACTCGGTGGTCGTGGTGACCTCGGTGGAGGTCGTCGATGTTGTCGGCGACGTCGGGGTTTGCGTTGTGCCCCCGGTGCCGTGGGTTTGGTCGGCGAGCAGATATAACGCCAACCCGAGCAGGATCGCGACGAACAGGCCGAGGGCGACCAGAACGATCGGATTGCGGTACCACGCGCTCCGCTCGGGGGAGCCTTGCTCCTCGCCGCTGTAGTCGTAATAGCCGGTCGGCGCTTCGCTGGGGTCGTCAGGAGGTTCGTAGCCACTCACGTGCGCCGATCCTAGCCCCGATCCTGGAAGGTTGACAGCTGCCGCGGCTCAGAAGCCGTGCGGCAGCGTAATCACCGTGTGCGGCAACGTAACCGTCGACGGGATGTGGTGATGATGGTGTTGCGGCGGCTCGGCCGGGCCAGGGGAGTTGTTCGCCGGCGGCGGCGGCGCCTCTTGGGGTGTTTGTTCGGGCGTCTCCGGTGGTGGCGGTGTCTCGGTGGTGGTCGTCGGCGAGGTGGTGGAGGACCGGGCGGGCGCGGCCGGCGAAGTGGACGGGGTGGACTTGGCCGGGCCGCTGGTCTCGCCGCCGCCGCCGCGCGATAGCGCGACGATGCCGTAGATGACCAATGTGAGCAGCAGAGCGACCATCAGCGCCCATAAGGCCAGCAGTATGCGATTGCGGTACCAGGGCTCCGGCGCGCTGTCGGGTGCAGCGGAATCGGCGTCTTCAGCGGTTCGGTCCGGCTCGTGCTCGAGAACCTGCTGCGAACCGTCGGCGGCGTATTCGGCCATTTGTGTCGGCCGATCGCTCGGGTCGTCGGGAAGACCAGTCACGCCTGAAATGGTACGTCAGAGCTGTCGCTGCACTTCGTCGGCGAAAAGCGCAAGGTGCTCGAGGTCTGACATGTCCAACAGCTGCAGATACACCCGCTGCAGACCGATCTCGGCGTAAGGGCCGAGCTGATCGACGATCTGGTTGGGTGTGCCGGCCAGCGGCGAATTGGACCGCAGTTCGTCGACCCCGCGCCCGATTGCGGCGGCCCGCCGAGCGATCTCGGCCTCGTCGCGCCCGGCGCACACCACGAAGGACGCGGAGTAGATCATCGCATCGGCGGGCCGGCCGACCGCATCGACGGCCTCGCGGACCCGGTCGAACTGCGTCGTGATGGTGTCCAGCGGCGCGAACGGCACGTTGTATTCGTCGGCGAATGTGGCGGCCAGCCGCGGCGTCTTCTTGGCTCCTGACCCGCCGATGATGATCGGCGGGTGCGGCCGTTGCACCGGCTTGGGCAGCGCGGGCGAATCGTTGACGGCGTAATGCGCTCCCGCGTAGTCGAACGTCTCACCGA
>DATATO010000291.1:0-1566 GCA_036268755.1 Mycobacteriales bacterium
GAAACTCGAACCGACGGAGAAATCAAAGAACGAGTCAAACTCACCGCCAGCAGCGCGGCCGGAAAAGCACTCGGGCTTTGGGCTGAATAGCCACTCACCAGTTCTGACTGTGACATCGCCGAGGGCGGCCTGGCTGCCCTCGGCGATCTGTTTTAACCTTTCGTGCAGAGCTACGACCCCGCTGGTCACTCGAGAGAGAGCCGGCCGCCGGGTGTCCGGTGGGACGCCAAGCGCAGTCCACTTTGCCTCGGCCAGTTCCTCGGCTGTCGACCCGGCAGCACGCCCGCCGTGGCCTTGAATCGCAACGCGTGGACCCAGGCACAACGACCCTTTGGTCAAAGTGGCCTGATTCAATGGATAAGCCGCTTCGCGGTCCGCCGCCCGACGGCAATCGGGCTCGATCCCGAGGCCGTGCGAGTTGGCTTGACAGAGCGGTTCGTCGGGTGCTTAAACCCGCCTGAGGGGTGTAGCGGGCGACAGGCACGTTTGACACCTCGCCTCTGGCTGCGATCTCCTGAAGGCGCATTCGGACGCGGCAAAGGGAACGCGTTCCAGGGTCAGAGGAGGCAGGGATACGTGAGGCAATTGAAGAACTTGCACGGGCTTGGCCTGGGGTTTCGCGGAGGCGACTCTGGGTGTTCGGCTGCCGACTCGCTTTTCCCTGCGGGCGGCACCGCGCGACCACTCGGCCCATCGGCCGATGGCGCAACTCCGGCGCCGGACGATCTCCCTGGTCGACCGCGCCAGCGGGGCGGCGCTAGTGCCGGCCGCCCCGCAATTCTTGCGTGGGACTGGCGTAGTGCGCGCTCCCTGTGCGTGACGGCGCTCCTCGCACTCGTCTTCTCAGGTGCCTTCGGATCGTCGGCCCTCGCAGCCCAGATCCATCCGTACACCGGTACCTCCTTCGGCCCCGACGGCACCACTGCCACCAGCTTCGCCAACCTGCAGGGGATCGCCGTCGACCAGGCGACCGGCGATGTCTACGCTCTGGACGCGGGTGAAGGCGGCAAGGTCTACAAGTTCGACGCCATCGGAATCCCGGTCGATTTCTCCGGCCTGGCCGGCAACGTCATCGAAGAAGTCGGCGGTGCCGGCAACGGGGAAAACGAGATCGCGGTGGCGCCTGCCGGGTCACCTGGTGGCACCGCGGGCGATATCTACGTCGCCAACAATTCCGTGGTCAAGATTTTCTCGCCCAACGGCGCGGTGTTGGGCAAACTCGACGGCGGGGAGACTTGCGGGGTCGCGGTCAGCCCGGCCGGACACGTCTTCGTCGGCGTCTACCCGAGCGAAATCAGGGAATACGTCCCAACCGCGAACCCCGTCACCAACGCCGATGAATCGCCGGTCAAGTCCCGCGACGTGCTCTCCGGGATCTGCAACGTCGCCGCAGACGGCCTGGGCAACGTCTACGGCGCCGGCTACAGCTCCGGGCCGACCTTCGGGCTAGAAGGCCTCGCCGACTCCAGCGCCACCACGCTCGACCCGACGGCCAACACTCTCGCGGTCGACCCGACCAGCAACGAGGTCTACGCCGACCGTCGCTCCGAATTCGCCCAGTACTCC
>DATATO010000292.1:0-3983 GCA_036268755.1 Mycobacteriales bacterium
CGGCATAGCGAATACACAGCATCGACGTCGAAGCTTGGCATCGCCACCTATAAAGGAATGGAGCATCGGTGACCACCTACACCCTTCCCAACCTGGCCTATGACTATGGGGCCCTCGAACCACACATCTCCGGCAAGATCATGGAGCTGCACCACTCCAAGCACCATCAGGCCTATGTCACTGGCGCCAACACGGCGCTGGAGCAGTTGGCCGAGGCCCGTGACAAGAACGATCTCGGTTCGGTGAATTTATTCCAGAAGAACCTGGCCTTCAACCTGGCCGGACATGTCAATCACACGGTCTTCTGGCCAAACATGTCACCGGACGGCGGCGGCAAACCGACGGGTGAGCTGGCCTCGGCTATCGAGGATCAGTTTGGCTCGTTTGACGCGTTCCGCGCCCACTTCACAGCTGCCGCGCTCGGGATTCAGGGTTCCGGTTGGTCGATTCTCGCCTGGGACGCCCTCGGCAAGAAGCTCATCATCGAGCAGCTCTATGACCACCAGGGCAACTTGGCCGTTGGTACCTACCCGTTGCTGATGCTGGACATGTGGGAGCACGCCTTCTACCTGCAGTATCAGAACGTGAAGGCCGACTACGTCAAGGCCTGGTGGAACGTGGCCAACTGGGCAGACGTCGGTGCGCGCTTCGATCGCGCCCAGGCCCTACAGCTCGGCTAACGGTACTGCTTCTGGCGCCTATTCGGACGACAACCTTGTGACCGTCCGAATAGGCGCATATCCGCCGTTGAGGTTCTTAGGGTCTAGGGCTGCGATCCTAGGCGAGCTTTAGTCGACTGCCACCATTTTTCGACGAGACGCGAGCAGGTGCTTGGCAGTTCGCGCGGCGAGCACCAGCAGGATTAGCACCCCGACGGCGCGGGTGATGTGGCCGTAGACGTTCAATGGCAGTACGGCGCCGAGCGTGCAGGCCGCGGCCGACATGGCGATCGCGAACCCCCGGCCGGACCAGGTGACCTCGGCCAGCTTGCGGCGCACCCCAGCGATCAGCAGTGCGAGCAGTCCGTAGGCGCCGGCCGACACCAATGCCGCGCCGACAAGTCCGCCCCAGGGCAGCACCAGCGCTACGGCACCCAGGTTGACCGCCGCGGCGAGCGGGGTGACCCAGAGCAGAGATTTGGTCTTGCCGGTCCAAAACAACACATGCGCGCTGGCCAGATACAACACGTATGGCACCGTCGCCAAGGCGGTGAACGCCACCACCGGAGTTAATCCACCGATGTCGTACTTGCTTGGATCGGCCATTATCCACAGAGCGAGCGGCGCTGTGAGCGCAAGCCCACCTGCCAACAATGCGGCCAACTGCGCCATATCCCGGGTGGTGGAGGAGAGCACCCGCCAACGGCTCTCCTCCGAGGCGCCGTAGATCAACGGAGCCCAGGCATTGTTTGCCGCGGCTACGAGCGTGATACCGAGCGAGCCCACCAGATAGGCGAGCGAATAGCCGGCAACCTGCTGTGCGCCTCGCTGCACCTCCACCACGAACCGATCGCCCGCATTCATGAGGTACAGCGCGGCGGTGTGCGGCACCGTCGGCAGTGCGATGGCGAACCAGCCGCGCAGCGTCGCGCGTTCCACCCCCCGCGGCGAGGCGGGCTTCGCCCAGTACAACGTCAGCAGCGCGCCGATTAGTGACCCGGCGGCTACCCCGGCGAGATAGCGACCGGCCGTCGGGTCGAAGAAGCTGATGACAGCGAGGCCGACGACCTGACCGCCCACCACGTTGATGATCACGATCAACACGAAACGGCCGGCCTGACTTCGAGCCCGCAATAGGGCCTGGCCGGTGGTGATGATGGAGAAGGTGATAGCTGTGGCGGTTCCCAACAGCAGAGCCAGGTCGAAGCCGTTCAGGGCACTGCCCCAGAGGGGACCAGTCGCGATTGCCACCGCGCCCGCCACCACGGCTATCGCGGCCGCGATGCCCGACACCACCCGGGCCATGGGCTCACCGCCGGTCCGGAAGTACTCCCGGGTGATGACCGCGGGCAGGCCGACGGTGAACAGCAGGCCCAACAGGTTGGTGACCACCAGCGCTAGTGCAACCCGACCGTAGTCCTCCTTGGGAAGCAACCGGCTCAGCGCAGGCTGGACCAGGAGGGCACCTGCGAGCTGCGCCGCAGTGGCGAGGGTGTAGATGCTGCCCTTGCCGAGCAGGGCTCGACTGGCCTCGCGCTCGCCATGGGAATGATCGTTCGTCGCCTCGGCCGCGGGGGTGGATGACATTGCGGTCATTCCAACACGGCTGAGAGCGTCTCGACTACCCGTAACTGATCGGCATCCGTCATGGCCGGGTATAGCGGCAGGCTGAGCTGCTCGGCGTAGAACGCCTCAGCGACCGGACACATGCCGCGCTTGTAACCGGAGTCCTCGAAGATCGGATGCCAGTACACCGGAATGTAGTTGACCTGCACACCAATCCCGGAGGCCCGAAGTTTCTCGAATACCTCCCGGCGTCGGCCGTTACGAATCCGCACGCTGTATAGATGCCAGGCCGGCTCCACGTTGTCACGTTGGGTAGGCAGCCCGAGATCGGGCAGGTCCGTCAGCATTTCGTTGTACTTGGCGACCAGCTCGCTGCGGCGCCGCACAAACATCGGCAAGCGCTTGAGCTGACTAGTCCCGAGGGCACACAGCACATCCGGAAGCCGGTAGTTCAGGCCGAACGCCGGCATCTCATACCACCAGTCGCCCTCGTTTGTACGGCGAAGTTCCGCCGGGTCGAGGTGACGACCGATGCGGGCGAACCGACGGATCTCGGTCAGAACGTCAGGCTGTAACGCCGTGACGGCACCACCCTCGGCACTGGTGAGGTTCTTGGTCGGGAAGAACGACAAGGTCGTGATGTCCGCAAGGCTGCCGACCGGACGGCCCTGATAGGTGCCCCCAATCGAGTGAGCCGCGTCTTCGAGTAGCAGCGCTCCCACCCGATCGGCCAACGGACGCAGAGCGTCGATGTCGATAGGGTGCCCGGCGTAGTCGACACCCGCGATGACGGCGGTGCGCTGGCTCAGCAGCGGATCCACGGCGGCCGGGTCGATGTTGGCAGTGTCGGGGCAGATATCGGCAAACTTGATCCGGGCCCCCGTGATAGCCGCGCTGGACGCGGTGGCTATGAAGGTCATAGGCGTCGTAATGACCTCGTCCCCCGGACCGAGGCCCAGGCCACCATAGGCGGCATGCAGCGCCGCCGTCCCGGAGGTCATGGAGACCGCCGGTGCGCCGGCGGTCTCGGCAATGGCCGCCTCGAACTCATCGACGGCTGGACCCGTAGTCAGCCAGTCTCCCCGCAAGACGGCGGTGACCGCCTCGATGTCGGACTCGTCGATCCACTGCCGGCCGTAGGGCAACCAGGGGGCGTTCACAGGCGTTCTCCGATCTTTCGTCACGGCTCTCAGGCACTCTCGGAGAGCATCGCGCGCAGACCAGCGGCGTCCAACCACTGATCGTTGAGGTCGGAACGATACACAAAGCCCTCTTTGACAGATTCGCCACCATAGTGCTGATGTTGAGTCCAGGAAGCGAGCACTGGTTTCACCAGGTAGTGATCATCGAATCGCAGGGTGCGGTAGGAGTCCTGATCGTTGATCATCTCCTCGTGCAGCTTCTCTCCGGGGCGGATGCCTATCGTCTTGGTCTCGACGCCCGGTGCCAACGCGGCCGCCAGGTCGGTGATCCGCATGCTGGGGATGCGCGGCACATACAATTCGCCGCCCTGCATCCGCTCGAAGGAATCCAGCACGAACTGAACGGCCTGCGGCAAAGTGATCCAGAATCGGGTCATACGGTCGTCGGTGATGGGGAGGGTGCTGGCGCCCTCGGCGATCAGCTTCTTGAAGAACGGCACCACGGACCCGCGGCTGCCCACCACGTTGCCGTAGCGAACCACCGCAAACCTGGTCTCGCGACCGGCCGCGTAGTGATTTCCGGCTACGAACAACTTGTCGGCACATAGCTTGGTGG
>DATATO010000293.1:0-2732 GCA_036268755.1 Mycobacteriales bacterium
CCGTACCGAGTCAGCAGCGTCAGCAGCGGCGGAATGACGAGCTCGGCGTAGGCGCGGGAGAAACGCTCGGCGGCCTCGCGCCTGGTCCCCGAAGGCCGGTCATGCCCGTTGGGCGAGCACAGCTCGTCCAACAGCTCCGCAAGGATTGGCTCTCCAGTAAACGGTGATTCGGCCCACAGGGCCCCGGTCGGCAGCAACAGTTCGCCGTCGTCGAGGGTTGCCTCCGGGTTACGTCTGGCAAGGGCGGACAACGCGGCACCTCGGCTGAGGTCGTCCGCCGGTGCCGGCTCCGCGGAGTCGAAGTGCGCGGCGGCCGGCTCGGCGAGAACCTCGAATCTGCCCTCGAATTCTGCATGTTCACCCAGTACGCGCGACAACAGCCCCGAGACGAGCGGCCCGTTACGTGCCGCGATCGGAGATACGCCCCGCATTGCATTGGTCAGCCGCACGCTCAGGGCCGTTTTCAAATGATGTGGGTGCGCGGTGGTCCCGGTGGCCAGCGGGATCACTGTACGATATGACACCAGCGGCCGCGCCGGGATCGTGGCGCGCAGCCGCCGGATCTGACCCGTGGCGAGCTCCTCGCGGTAGCGGTCCCGCAGCACATGGTCCGCCTGCCAGGGGTGCATTGGGATCAACGTCGTCCGGGGCTGCAGGCCATGCTCTTCGGTGAGCTGTGGGTGTTCGGCCAGTAATAGTTCAGTCAGTGCCCTGCATTTACCTGGCTGGGCGGCCGCGCTATGTTCCGCCGCGATGCCGTCCACAACCTCCACCACGGCAAGCTTTATCACGTTGCCCCATTCAGGGCTGGTGTCGATGATGTCGCTCGCCGACATGGGTAAGCGCACCTTCGCCGCCGGGTGTAGGGGATGTCCGTCGATCACCCACTGTTCGAAGAACGCCAGGCTGCTCCAGCTGTGATCTGCCCGGCGTCGTTGCCGAGCCCATTCCGCTATGGATGTGACCCGCGTGCCCGCCCGGTCGCGTAGCCCGCGGCGGCGCAGCTGCGCCGCCAAAAGCCCGAGCGCATAGTTGACGACGCAGTTGGCGAGCTGTCGATGTGCGGCAACACCGAGTTCGGCGAGCAGCACGCCTTCCCGTGTCGCGGCGGCGGCAAGCCTGTGGCCTATGACCTCGGTGGCTCGACGGACCAAGTGACGATAATGCTCGATTTCGCCTGGTAGTCGACACGAAATATCGTCGACTACCAGGGTTTCCGCCTGCAAGACTGCGTCAGTGTCGATAGGCACGGCCGTACCGTAACTGACCCATGGCTGTGGATAACCCGATGGGTGACGTGCCCTATTCGCTACATTGCCGCTAATTCTCGGCTTCGCGTGTGTTGGAGATGTGGTCATGACCGTTCCGTACTGGGGAGCACCCGGGTACTACTCGTATGCCCGGCCGCCGGCCTGGCCCTCGCCTGGGCCCTGGCCGGGCGAGTTGGCGCCTCGTTCGCTCGTCGGCCGGCGTTGGTGTGCCCGGCTTATCGATTGGCTCCTCACGATCGCTATTACTCTGCCGATTTGGCTTGCCTCGGCTCATTACCTTCATGAGCGCGCGATATCGGTTGCCTACCGATTCGGCGAGGAGAGTCTGTCGCAACTATTGATAGGCGGCTGGACCGGCCTCGACGACGAGCTCACCGCCGCGGCATCGCAGCTATGGCAGACCGTGATCTGGGTCGTCGTGTTGACCTTGCTTGCGCAACTGGCGGTCGCCGTCTTATATGACTGGCTGTTCCACGCCATCTGGGGCCGCACGCTGGGAAAACTTATGCTGGGCATCGAGGTCCGCGCCTACGATCGGGATACCCAGCAGCCGCTGGAGCACCGTCCTCGGCCGGGGATAGCCTTGCTTCGCGCCGCCCTTTCCGTGCTGCTGCCCGGTCTGGCATGGGTATTGATCCTGTCGGCGGCGGTGTCGCTGCACCTAGGTGTGGCGTTGCTGGGCCTGCCGTTGCTTGCTACTTCCGTCATTGAGTCGGCCTTGTTGCGCAGGCACGGTTTGTCTCAGACCTGTGGACATGACAGGTGGACTGGCACGGTTGTGATGCGCAGGGATTGGCGGCACCAGGTCCAGGCGGCGCGGCAGGTCGCGGAGTCCGTATGGCAGGCCCCGTTGACGCGTCAGGCGGCCGCGTATGCGGCCGACGCCGCCCAGCAGGTTTGGCACGCAGGAGCTACGCAGCGTGTGGTGGATCACGTCCGCACGGCCACCCAGAACATTGTGCACGCACCTGCCGCCAGGCGCGGCCTCGAGCGTGGGGTGGAGATCGCCAGGCGTGTCGGTAGCTCCGGCCAGGTTGTCGGCGGCGACTCGGCGAGGGTCGAAACGGTTGCCGTCGAGTCTGAATTTCCGCCATCTCAGGGGCATTAAATTCAACCCGGGTATGGCACGCTGTTTGCTATGA
Source organism: Mycobacteriales bacterium (assembly GCA_036268755.1). Taxonomy (GTDB): domain Bacteria; phylum Actinomycetota; class Actinomycetes; order Mycobacteriales; family QHCE01; genus DATATO01. Next base: position 2,414 of record DATATO010000293.1, read on the forward strand.
CCAACGGACCTCTCGTGTTCCAGGGCCTTCGCACGATTATCTATCCGGCCCCGGATCTCGCCACAGCCAAGCGATGGTGGACACAGGTGCTTGGTAAGCAGCCGTACTTCGATGAGCCGTTTTATGTCGGCTTCACGGTCGCCGGGTACGAGCTCGCCCTCGACCCGAGCGGTAACCCCGCCGATGGCCCCGTCACCTATTGGGGAGTGCCGGACGTGGACGCTGCGGTAGACCAACTGCTCACGCTGGGCGCAACCGAGCACAGTGCACCGCAGGATGTGGGCGGCGGAATCCGGGTTGCCGTAGTGCGGACCCCATC
>DATATO010000294.1:0-3794 GCA_036268755.1 Mycobacteriales bacterium
GCGGTGGTGCGACGGTGTGTTAAAGACGAATTCGTATGGCCGCCAGAGCTTTCCGATACGCTGGGTGTGGCAGGGAATCTGAAATACCAGTCCGGCTGTGTTCAGCAGGACAATCATCCAGGTGGGAAATCCCAGCAATGCTGCCGGAAGCCAGGCCAGACTGCGCACGGTGTAGGACACCGGGTGAAACCACGGCAGCCGCAAGTTGGTCGACATGTTGAAGTAAGTGCTGGAATGGTGCACGCTGTGGGCGGCCCACAGCAGCCGGATCCGGTGATCACCCCGGTGGGCCCAGTAATAGCCGCCGTCGGTGACCAGCAGGCACGCTACCCACACCCACCAGTGTGTGGGCGACAGGTGGAGCGGCGTACGCGCGGAGGCCACGATGATCGCGGAGAACGGCAGCGCGTAATGGCTGAACGCCTTGAAGAACGTATTCAGCAGATAGGTGACCCAGTTGCCGGCGACGTCACGTGACGAGAAGGTGCCTCGCGGTTTATCGGGTCCCCGCCTGTCGTCGATCCATTCGACGAGCGACAGCAGGAAGAAGGCCGGGATTGTCCAGAGAATCAGTGCGGCGACCGAGTCCATGATCAGAATGCCTTCAACGACGGCTCGGCGGTTGCCCGATCTGGCAATGAACACGAAATGCACGATGGGCAAGCACTGTCGAGGGATCGGCGCCTAGAGCTCACCACGATCGGCGAGTGGGAGATCCGGCCGGCATCTTCGTCGACAAGATGAGTATGGCCTAGGCGGTAGCGCGCATCTGCGAGATCAGCTGTGCAACAGACGAATTCATGAACAAAATGCTTTGCATTAATGGCCTGACGTAACCTCGCGGGCATCCGGTCACTCCTCTTTTCGCAATCCGGAGAGCCTCGGTGTCGCCGATCTCCGCTGTGATGACCATCCTCAGTCGGATCCGAGAGGCCCGGTATCGGGCGATGAGGGGATTCGGTGCAGGAGCGACGGTCCTCGGCTTATATGGCGGTCTCCTCCTCCGATCAGAGGAGATGTCATCGATCCGGCCGGGAATGATCAATTCCGGCCTATTGGCGTACGCCCCGACTACCGCCGAGTTCCAGTGCCGCCTCTGCCGTCGAGGGAATCGCCAGCTCGCCAGTACCAGGGCGCGGGACCACAAGCGTCGGCCACAGGCCGGCGCCGTCTCCGCCGGGACGCCTCCGCAACCTCCTGCCCCGGCAGGACCGAAGGCGCCGCCGTCACCGCCGCTGCCGCCGTCGTCGGAGAGAGAGCCGCCGTCTCCGAGGTTCCCGAAGATTCCCGAGCTGCCAAGAAGCGAATAGTTAGCCCCGGCGAAACCGATGCCGTACCGACCAAGTCGCGGCCGAGCAATTCGACGAACGGTTGGTTGACGATCGAGCCCCGCGATTCCCCTAGTGGGCCTGACACTGTATCCCTGTGGGAAGAGACCTCCCCGCGGCAACCTGGCCGTACCTATGACGCCTGTAACCACAGGATGACCGGTTAGCGCTTGAACCTGCTAGATTAGGGACGCCGGGCATTCAGGCCCCGAATGGCTATGTGGCAGTGCCGATTCGAGACCAGCGCCATGTCGGAACGTTGAATTGCTTTGGCTCAGGAAGTCGTGGTAGCAGCCTCACTCCAGCAGACGCCGGCGCATTGCCGCGGCCACCGCCGCGCCGCGATCGGACACACCGAGTTTTTCATAGAGGTTTTGAACGTGGGTCCGCACGGTGGTCGGTGCCAAGTGAAGTCGCTCGGCCATCTGCGGCACCGACAGACCTTCAGCGATCATCCGCACCGCCTCTAATTCCCGCGGCGACAGCAACGCCGCCTCTCCACGGGAGCGCTGGTGCACCTCGCCGGCCAGCTTGCCGGCCAATTGGGCAGGGACATATCTTTCCCCGCGGGCGCACTGCGCTACGGCGGCGGCGATCTCCTCGCGGTCGGCCTCCTTCGTCAGATACCCGCTAGCTCCCGCGGCGAGCGCCTGGTAAACCAGCGCGGCATCGTCGAAGGCCGACAACACAATGACGCGGGTTGATAGCCCGTCACGTTCGACGGCATGGACGACATCGAGTCCGTTCAAGCCGGGCATCTTGTAGTCCACCAGCGCGACATCCGGGCAGTGTTCACGAATGGCCGCCAAAGCGGCCCGCCCGTCGCTGGCTTCAGCGACCACCCGGATAGTTGCGCTCTCCTTCAGGACACGCACGATGCCCTCCCGGTAAACGGGATGGTCGTCAGCGACGACGACAGTCACCTGGGCTTTGGGTCGGGTCATCGTAGGCTCCCGCCGTCCGGACCGGGAACGTGCCCCGATGACGGCGATTATGGCACCACAAGTCCGTGCAGTATTGCGGATCTACGCCGCGTCATCGTGCACCGATTCACGCCGGCCGCGGCTTGCTCAGTCCAGCAGACGTTGTCGCATGGCTTCAGCTACGGCTGCCGCCCTGTCGCTGACGCCGAGCTTTTCGTACAACCGTTGCACATGTGTCTTCACTGTTGAGGGCGCCAGATAGAGCTCGGCTGCGATGGCGGGAATACTCTGGCCGCGACTGATGCGTTCGAGGACCTCGCACTCACGTTTGCTGAGCACCGGCACGGTGACCGCGGCTCGCCGACGAATCTCGCTGGCGAGGTGCCCGACAAGCGCGGGAGACACCACATCGCGCCCCGTGGCGCAATCGAGCACGGCCCTGACAATCTCGGCACGGGTCGCCTCCTTGGGCAGGAATCCGGCCGCACCCTGCTGGATTGCTTGATAAACAATCTCCGGTTCGTCCTGGGCCGATATCAGCAGCACCCGGGTGGGCCACTCAGAGCGTTGGACGGCCGCGGCGACCTGTGCGCCGTCCATGCCGGGCATTCGGTAATCCAGCAGCGCAACCTCGGGCCGATGTGCCTTTATCAACTCGAGGGCGCTCAGGCCGTCGTCGGCTTCGCCGACCACGTCCACCGAGCCGCTCAACAAGAGCGCCCGCACAAGCCCCTCGCGAAAAATCGGATGATCGTCGCCGACCACCACTCGCACTTTCTCGGTGGCTGCACGGCCGACCATGTCGCTTACCTTGCCATAGCTGAGACCCAAACATCCGAGGTTCGCCCAAGGTAAGGCCACGGCGTGCCCCCGGGGTGCCCGGGAACGCCGGCGCCGTGCGGACGGCTTTCCGTTCGCCGAACTGCGCCACCTGTTGAAGCGGACTAGGTCTATCGACCACAGCATTCTCGGCTCAGCACTGCATGAATTCGCTTGAGGTACAAGCAGTTAAATGATCCGGCAGCGGCTCGTCGTCAATGTCACCTTCCTTAAATCGCTGCCGACTGTCATCCAATCGCAGGACGTACACCCGCCGACTGGGGGACACGGCATTCCTCCTCTGGACGGCTGATCAGCCGACAGACACCGGCGCGCCAACCCGGCACCGTAGCTGATGCAAACCCGAGTAACACCCAAAAAGTTCATCCGAGATCCAAGCCCACCAGTTTCAAGGAGAAGGCGATGTTTTCCGTAACAGTCCATCCAGAGGCCCTGGCTTCGGCGGCAGCCGACCTGGATGGCCTCGGCTCCGCCTTGCGCGCCGGTAACACGCTCGCGGCCAGCCGCACGGCCGGAGTGGCTTCGGCCGCCGCCGATACAGTGTCCGCCCTGACGGCCGCACAGTTTGCTGCACGCTCCGCCATATATCAGGCGGTCACCGCCCAGGCCGCGGTGGTTCACGACCTGTTCGTGACAACGCTGCGGGCCAATGCCGGTTCATATCACACCACCGAGGCCGCTAACGCGGTCGCCACAAAATAGG
>DATATO010000295.1:0-3428 GCA_036268755.1 Mycobacteriales bacterium
ATTGTTTTTCCGGTCGAGGGTGGGTTTGTAAGCGCTGCACGTTGCTGTACCGATCGGCTAATTTCACCACCAACACCTCATACGGTGCCTGCTCAAACCGCCGCAGGTAATCTTCACGTAGGGCATCCTTGTCCTGCCCAGGTTCTGGGTCGGGTTTTGTCAGCCAGCCGACGAACTCCGCGACCCGGTCACCGAAACGTTCCCGTACCTCCGGCAGTGTGCAGGGGGTGTCCTCGACTACGTCATGTAACAACCCCGCCGCGAGCACATCCGCATCCATAACCCCAACCCCCACAGCTAGAATCTCCAGCGCCTCCAGCAGATGAGTGGTGTAGGGTTCCCCCGCCGGCCGCCTCTGATCGCCGTGCCATTGCTTCGCGAACCCGTATTCGTTGCCCAGGGCCTTCCGGGTTTCTTCCGATAATCTGTCGCGCAGCGCGTCGTCAGCCTCCGGCCACGTTGCCCACGAACCAAAGACTTTCATCCCGCTTCTCCACTGTCGTCCCTGGCCAGCTGCCGCCAATACTCCTCCGACGACGGAAGCTCTCGCAGTGGTTCAATTGGGCTCACCGGACTACATTCGATTTCAGCGGGAATCCTCCGACGTTCAAGTTCCTCATATGTGTGCTGGACCGCAGCCTGAACCGCCTCGGAAGAGACATACTCACGACCGTCGATAACGAACTCCGCACGCCAGTCATCACCCTGCTTGATCCACACGATACGAAGCCAGGTCCGCTCGTCGTTGACATCAATCATCCGATCGCCTCCACCGCGTTCTGGCTGGATCACCGTTAGTCGGCTTCCTGGCCGAACACACCGGCATCCTGCAGGCGCTTTTATTGTACTCGGTGCGCTGATCGTAGGCGGATTGGTCACCTCAGCCGCACGCCCACTTGCGAGTGAAAATCAGCGGCGTGAACGCCACTGACTTCAGAACTGCCTTGGTTCATGAAGCCCGGCATAAATTTCGGGGGATCAGACTTAAATAAGATAATAGGTGCTTCGACTTCGTGATCAGGGGGACGGATGAGGCGTCCGATCGTCACCAGGCAGATGTCCCGCGACCCGGCGCCACCGCCGGGCCTGGAACGGCAACGGGGTCTCCGACGACTCGGGCCCCCCTTCGCCGAGGTTGCCCCCGAGGCGCGCGGACCGCTGCGGTCCGCGAACGCTTTAACGGCCCCGCACAAGGTCAGCAGACTGCTAAATATGCGGTTGGACGTTTTCGGCGCCGTGCACGGGATCATGAACACGCTCGTCATGGCGAATGTCGGGGACCAGCGCGCCGTGATGAGGTTCAGTGGCCCCGGGCTCGACCCCGACAAGCCGGCACGGTCCGTCCAGGTCGCTCGGTATCTGCATGAGAACGGCGTAGAGGTGGTGCCGCCGTTGGCGGACCGCTACCAGCCGGGAGAGGTGGAGTTCGACGGCAGGGTGAGCCAGGTGACTGCGTGGCAATATATCGACGAACGAGGGCGACCGGATCCGCAAGACCCAATCTGGGGTGAAGGCCTGGGCGGGATACTCCAGGACCTACATACACTCCCCCCACCGCCCGGCATCGAGCTGCCGGTGTGGGACCCCGTGCCCATCGGGTTGGCCAAGATACAGGCGAACGGTGGAGCACTGGATAGGGATATTCGAGATTGGATGCTCGCCGAATACCAGCGACTGACGGCCGAATTCGAGGACATGGACGCCGCCCGACAGGCGATCATTCACCGTGACGTGCACCCCGGTAACGCGCTCTGGGACGGCGAGCGTCGGCGGGTCGTATTGGGCGATCTGGATGACGTTTCGGTGGGCCCTCCCGAGGTCGATCTCGCCGTGATCGCCACCAGCGCCACACATATCGACGCCGCAAAATCTGTCAGCGCCCAGTTGAGTCGAGCCTATGGCTTAGACGTGACCAAATCGCCGCATTGGTTGATGTTCAAGCGCCTTCGGGAGCTTCATGTACTCACCGATGTACTTCCGCGGCTCGCCGCGGATCCGTCGATGCGCGGGGAGGTGCATCGACGGGCTCGCAGCCTGATGGCCGACAACGAATTTGACCGGTGGATTCCCTACTCCGAGCTCGGAGGCCAGTGACTAATGAGCTGAGCCTTCGTTACCTGGATAGCTCGATCCTCGTCACACAGCGCCGCGAATGGCTCCAGTTACGTCGATCGCCTGGGCCCTTTCTTAACTCCTCTTCCCCCAGCCGGTGTATTACTAGCGGCAGCCTGATCCCCCGACTGTACGGTGACAGTCCACGATCGCACTGGGGATACGGACCTGACCTTTTCCACGGGTACCCTAGCTATCGCAGCGACGGTTTCGTCGGTTGAGTGGGGCACGTCGGGACTGTCCTTAGGGACGCCAGCGCTCGCCTGTAACCTTCCCCGAAGTGCCGCTATGTCGCCATCACCCAACCGCTCTTCTCCTGACATACGGTTAACCTACCCCGAATAGAACAGCAGGGTGGCGGATACGCTAATGGGCTGGTCACTCACTCACCGAGGCCTCGCTTCCGCTCGGCAAGTTCCAGTCAAGCGCCTACATCCGAGTGACCGTCGTTGACGCGGTCGGCGCACGAGCCTGGAGCAACCCGATCTGGCTGAGCTGATCCAACTCGCATGGGGATGCGTATAACCCCACGGGGGACTTAAAAGCCAGTAAGCTAATGCTCGCCGAAGGTTCCCCATTCAGCCTCGGCATCCAGTTAAGCGTTGCCTACATGACGGGTGTGTCAGAAAGCCTGCAGTACACCGTCTGCTCCAGCCCCGGCCATGCGCGAGTCGATCTCCTCTTGCGGTCGATCACCTGCCTGCCTGGTGCTTTTTGTCGTTTCACCAAGGAGAAGCCGACGATGTCTGCACCGGATCTGGTCCCTCAGTCCGAGCGATGGGCTGCCGCACTTGACGATGTTACCTGCGCCCTAAAAAACCTTAACGAGGTACTTTTAGACCAGGAAGAGCTGCAGCCCCTGCTACAGCAGATCTGCGAACAGGTCACCCGAGCCGTACCCGGTGTAGACGAAGCAACCGTGACCCTGCTGTCCAAGGGGCGGCCGCACACTGCGGCCTCCACTAGCGAAACAGTGACGGAATTAGACCGGGATCAGTATCGGACAGGCGATGGCCCATGTTTGCGAGCGGCGAGGACGGGGAAAACCGTACGCGTTGTGGTCGATGACGCTAGGAGGGAATGGCCGCAATTTGCCGAAGCTTCATACGCCGCCGGTATGGGCAGCTTCCTTTCCTCCCCGCTGCGGCTCAACCAACAACACGCCGGAGCAATCAACTGTTACAGCCGCCAGGGGCACGGGTTCGTGCGGTTGGACGTTCGGTTGTTGCAGCTTTTCACCGCAGCTGCCGAAGCCATATTGCGTACACACCAACGCTACGCACAGGTGCGTGAGCTCGCCGCTCAACTTCGGGTCG
>DATATO010000296.1:0-2406 GCA_036268755.1 Mycobacteriales bacterium
CCAAGGTGCTCGGCGGAGTGGTGGACGGCGAGGGCAAGGTCTTGGCGACGCGGCGCTACCGGACCCCCGTACGCGATGTCGGCCAGACCGTCGAGGTGATCGGCAAGATTGCCGCCGAGCTCTCCGACGAGTATCGCGTCAGCGGTATGGGAATTGCCATCGCCGGATACGTGGATGCCAACCAGTCAGTGCTGCAGCATTCACCCAACCTGCCATGGGGTGACGACGTTGAGGTACGCAAGCTCGTCACCGACATCGTCGATATGCCGGTCGTGCTAGAAAACGACGCGAACGCGGCGGCCTGGGGCGAATTCCGGTTCGGCGCCGGCAAGGGCGCCAAGAACCTCGTGCTGCTTACGATCGGCACCGGGATCGGATCGGGATTTGTCCTGGGCGGCCGGCTGTATCGCGGCAGCTTCGGTAAAGCGGCAGAGTTGGGTCATCAGCTGGCGGTGCCCGACGGCGAGCCGTGCGGCTGTGGCGGTCGAGGCTGCATGGAGCGGTACGCCAGCGGCACCGCGCTGGAGCGCTACGCCCGCGAGGCCATTGCCGCCGACCCTGGCTCGGGCGCGCGGCTGTTGGAGCTTTCCGGCGGCGAAGCCTCAGCCATCGTCGGCGCCCACGTGCAGCAGGCCGGCCGGGAAGGAGACCCGGCGTCCCTCGCCGCATTCGATCGGGTGGGCTATTGGCTCGGTGTCGCCTTCGCCGACGTGGTCTTCTCGCTGGACCCCGACCGGATCGTGGTCGGCGGCGGGGTGAGTGAGTCGGGGGATCTGCTGTTCGAGCCGGCCATGACCGCCTACCGGGAGGTGTACCGCTCCCGGCGGCGCAGCGAGCCCGTCGCGACCGTCGCGCTCGCTGCGCTGGGCAACGAGGCTGGGCTGGTCGGCGCAGCCGACTTAGCCCGGGTCTAGGACCGATTACTCCAAGTGACTGAACACGTCAGACCTGGGCACCGGGGTCGGAGCCGGAGTCGATGAGATCCTCGGGGTCCGGGTTGCGGAGCCTGGCGATGAGCACGCTTACGCCGGTGAATAACAGTCCCGCCGACAACACGAGCGCGAGCTCCGTCGACACGCCGAGGAACGAACTCAGGAAACCGGGGAAGATCACGAGTGTCAGCCCGGTCAGCACCGCAAGGGCGGCCAGTACCGTGGCCGGTGAGAAGATTGGCAGCGGCGGCGGTTCCGGCGGCACGAAAGATTCGTCCGCCTCGTCCGGCATGTCGAAGGGGTCTATCACCTCGCCCGAGTGCGATTCATCGCGCGGGTCGGGATCCGGCTGGACGGGCATGATGTAACACTATGCCGGCACGGCGATCGGTGGTGGGGTAAGCGCCATTTCATCGATGCCTTGAGTGTGACCGGACTGTGACGGCCGACACCGTCACGCGTCCGCCGGCAATGTGAGATCCTCTCCGGATATATGCCGCCGCGCTGTTGTCTGCGGCGGTACTGGGGAGCGTGAACGTGCTTTTTTGGCTGGGAAAGTATGTGCTTCTCGGCCCGTTGCTTCGGTTACTGTTCCGACCGATCGTCAGCGGTCGCGAGCATATCCCCGACTCCGGCCCTGCCATTTTGGCCAGCAATCATCTTTCCTTCTCCGACTCGGTCTTTCTTCCGCTCATGGTGCGGCGCCGCATTGTCTTTCTGGCGAAGGCGGAGTACTTCAAGCGCCCCGGCCTGATCGGATGGGCGTGGCGGCATTTCTTCACCGCCATGGGTTCGGTGCCGATCGACCGGTCGAGCGGGTCGGCCGCGCGATCCGCGTTGGACACCGGTGTCCGAGTTTTGGGTGAGGGTTCCGTGCTTGGTATCTATCCCGAGGGCACGCGATCACCCGACGGCAGGCTGTACCGGGGCAAGACCGGCGTGGCGCGACTCGCGCTCACCACTGGTGTACCGATCATTCCGGTGGCCATGCTGAACACCCACCTGGTGCAGCCGATCGGCCGCAGACTTCCGCGCATCATGCGGGTGCGGATCCGGATCGGCAAGCCCATAGATGTCTCCGAGCATAACGAAATGGCGGGCGACCGACACGTCGAACGCGAGATCACCGACCAGATCATGGAGCAGTTGCGGAAACTGTCGGGGCAGGAGTACGTGGATATCTATGCCTCGAAGGTGAAGTCGCAGCTACAGAAGAGCAAGCAGGAGACGGCCACCCCTGGTGAGTGACGGACCGCAGCCGCCATGCAAGTTTCTACCGGGCGTAGAATATTGTTTTGCTAACGCACCTAACCGACGAATGAGCGTGAGATGGCCAATACCCACGAAACCGACACCGAACTCTTTTCCCCTCAGACATCCCTGAAGTGGTTCAGGATTGCTGCGATAGCCGAGGCCTGTTCCTGGGCGGCCCTGCTGATCGGCATGTTCTTTAAATACGTCGTGGTGCACAACG
>DATATO010000297.1:0-3513 GCA_036268755.1 Mycobacteriales bacterium
AGCGAAGAGTCCGAAGGTCCCCATCGGCCCGAATGATGCGGTCAAGATCGGGAAAACGAACGAGATGATGGTGTTGACCGTCCAGAGCATGAACACCGCTATGCCCATCGCGACGCCCCGGATCGTCATCGGGAAGATCTCCGAGAGGACAATCCAGACGACCAGGCCGATAAAGGCCTGCATAAAGAGCATGAACAGCAGCATCGCGGCCAGGATGAGGTAGCTGCGGAAGGGCGACTCGGGCAGCAGGAAAGACACGGCGAGCAGGGCGTGCGAGGCCGCGACCGCGCTGAAGCCGAAGAGCAGCATTTGGCGCCGCGTGAGGTGGTTCAGCAGGTAGATCCCGATGAGCATCCCGACGACCGCGATGACGCCGAGGGAGACCGTGGCGAGCAGCGCGGCGCTGGTGCCCAGGCCGGTCGACTTCAGGATGGTCGTCCCGTAGTAGGCGATTGTGTTCACGCCGGTTGTCTGCTGGGCGACGGCGAGGCCGATGCCGATCCAGAGTGTCCTGCGCATCCACGGGAACGCCCTCAGGTCGCGTACCGCGGCACCCTTGTCCTCGGCGACGTCCCGCTCGGCGTGCTCGGCGATGATGGCGAATTCCGCGGCCGCCTCCGCCGGGTCGCGAGAGAGGCCGAGGACGCGCCGGGTGTCCTCCAAGCGGCTCTTGACCGCATACCAGCGTGGCGAGTCCGGCAGGAAGAACATGCCGACCAGCAGCAAGATCGCCGGAATCGCGGCGACGGCGAGCATCCAACGCCACGCATGCTGCCCACCCACCGTCTGGTCGATGACCACATTGATCACGAAGGCCAGCAGCACACCGGTTACGATCATGAGTTCGTTGATGGCGACGATGCGCCCCCGACGATGGGCCGGCGCCATTTCCGCGAGATACACCGGGACCGTCACCGACGCGGCGCCCACGGCGAGCCCGAGGATGATCCGGGCCAGCACCATCAGGCCCACGTTCGGTGCCGCCGCGCTGCCCAGCGCCCCAACCAGGAACAGCACCGCGCAGACCAACAGGCTTCCCTTGCGGCCCAGGGCGTCGGCTATCCGGCCGCCCAGGAGCGCGCCAAACATTGCCCCGAAGAGCAGGGAACTGACAATCGTCCCCTCCTGCAGCGAGTTCAGGTGCAGGTCCTCGCGCATGTAAACCAGGGCACCGGCGATGACCCCGGTGTCGTACCCGAAGAGCAATCCGCCGAGCGTGGAGATTACCGTGAGTATGAACAGGTGAGAATTCCGTGCGGCCGACCTCATGCCGGGCGCGGCGATGGAAGCAGTCCGCGGCGCGGGCTCTAGCTCATGCGTCGACATGTCGACCCTTTCCTCGCGGGGGTCCCCCGCGTTGTGATGCGTGACAGATGCTGTGCGGATTCAAATGTGGTGCCGATTCGGCTCGCGGGCGGCTCGTGCCCTCGTGCATCACCGGCCTCGCAACGGCTCCAGCGGCGGGCGCGCGTGTACCGCCGGGACCCAGTGCGGCGCCAGCCCGCCCCGCCGGACGCTCGCTAGCACGCACGCCGGGCCAACCCATCCGGCGCGAGCACTGCAACCGGCGCGAGCACTGCGACCACTCGCGCCCCGGTCTGTCCGGGTCCTCGACCGCCCTCGACCGGGCCGGCCAACACGGCCCGGCCCGCCTCGGTCAACTCCGCCCGCGCCCGGTGGCCCACCAGAGCCAACCGGGCCGGGCGGATCAGCTCGGCGTGCGCCAACCCATGAGCGGTGACGTAATCACACCCCAGCCCGTCGATGAACAGGTCAGGCTCGGAACTGGCGGACATCTCGGCCCGGCCCGCCGCCACCGCACGCAGCATCGCCAGCGACCGATGGTTGAGCTCAGATTGCAACCGAGTGCACATCGTTGGGCCTCTTCTCTCGAAGTTTGGACAGTATGTTGGACCGGTCCAAGTGAGTAGACTGTGACCCAGCGCACCGCCGGTGTCAACCGCTTCGTGGTGGGGATTTCGCCGACCGGGCCCAGTTGGCGTAGTGACCAGCCGGGCAGCGGTCCCGGACGGGCGCCCTGCGCCACCACCAGGCGCGGTGGACAGGTGCGGGTATTGTGAGCCACGATTTGGACCGTTCCACCCGGTGTTGCGGGGACGCCTGTTCAGGAGAGACCGGATGACCGAGAACCCGAGCGAATCCACCAACGGTCGGCGGCCGACCATCCGGCACGTTGCCCAGCGCGCCGGCGTGTCGAAGTCGTTGGTGTCGCTCGTGCTGCGGGACGCACCGCAAGTCAGCAAGGACAAGCGAGAGGCCGTCCTCCGAGCGATGGGCGAGCTGGGGTATCAGCCGAATGCGGCCGCGCGGAGCCTCGGCGAGCAACGCACCCGCGCGGTCGGGGTTTTGCTCAACGACCTGCGCAACCCGTGGTTTGTCGACCTGCTCGACGGGTTGCACTCGGTGCTCTACGCCCACGGACTGCACATGCTGCTCGGCGATGGCCGAATGAACCGCCAGACCGACGAGAGCCTCATCCGCATGTTCACCGAGATGCGGGTCGACGGTCTCGTCCTGGTGGGCATGATGCCCATCTCGGCCGCCGTCGCCGAAATCGCCGGCCGGGTGCCGACCGTGATGACCGGAAGCCGGGAAGTCGAACTGCCCCGCGTCGACACCATCGCCAACGACGACCGGCGAGGCGGCGAACTCGCCGTGCAACACCTGCTCGACCTCGGCCACACCCGCATCGCCCACATCGCCGGCTGGGGCGCGGTCGGTCGACTCCGCCAACAAGCCTACGAGGCAACCATGCGCACCGCCGGCCTCCAGGACCACATCCGGGTCGAGCCCGGCGACCTCACCGAGGAAGGCGGCTACCGCGCCACCGTTCGACTACTCAGCCGCGGCCAGGCCCCGACAGCCATCTTCGCCTCCAACGACATGTCCTGCATCGGGGCCCAGTCCGCGGCCGACGAACTCGGCATCGCCACCCCCGGCGAGCTGTCCCTGGTCGGCTACGACAACACCTACCTCGCCCAGCTCCGCCACCTCTGGCTGACCAGCGTCGACGGGGCAAACCACGAAATCGGCCAGCGCGCCGGCCGCACCCTGCTCACCCGCATCGAGCACCCCGACCGGCCCGCAACCCTGCAACTGGTCGCCCCCTCCCTGCAGATACGAACCTCGACGGCACCGCAGCCCAGTACCGCAAGCCCACCCACAAACCCACCCATGACGGCCTGACTGTTAATGTGCGCTCACGCTGCTCCAGGGGGCTGACGTTTCTTCTGTACCAGCGGTATCAACTGCAACGATGCGCGCCCCACCTCCGCCACTTCGGCGGCTGTGACCAAAGCAGCGCGGAGAACACGATGGGCAGCCCGACACCCGCACCGCAGCCACATATCGAGGCCCGGAACTCCCGAAGCTGACCCGAAGTGCAAGGTAGGACGTCAGGACTCGGACTGAGCGGCGGTGCGTGCGCGCTCGATCGCCCGATAGACCGTGGACCGGGCGACGGAGAACAGCTCCGCGAGCTCGGCACTGGTG
>DATATO010000298.1:0-1835 GCA_036268755.1 Mycobacteriales bacterium
GCGCGTCCCTTGCTGTCCGCAGTGTTCATCGGTCAAGGTATCGAGACGCTACGCAACCCCTCGGTCACCGCCGAAGCGACAGAGCCAACCGTCGCGGCGCTACGCAACCTGCCAGAGCCGTATGGGGACAAGGTTCCGTCAGACCCCGAAACGGCTGCGCGAATCAACGCCGCCGTTCAGGTCAGTGGTGGCCTTCTGCTCGCGACCGGGAAGCTCCCTCGAATCGCCTCGGTGGCACTCGCATTCACCGTGATACCGGGCAGCCTTGGCGGACATCTGTTTTGGACCGAGAGCGACCCGGCACGCAAAGCCGAGAAACGTCGCGGCCTGCTGACCGACCTGAGTCTGCTGGGCGGGCTCATCATCGCGGCGGCCGACACCGCGGGCAAGCCGTCACTGGGATGGCGTGGCCGCCAGGCGGCCGGCCGGATTTCAGAGGCGGTGACCTCGGCGATACCGCTGGCGGGATCCGACGATTCAGTGTTCGACTCAGAGTTGGCCGAACGAATTGCACACAGCCTGCAGGCCGGTGCCGAACGCAGTCGGGAACTGGCCAGCGCGGCGGCCGAACGAAGCGCGCCCGTCGTCGAGGCTGCCCGCAAACGCGGTGAGGAATTGGCCAGCACAGCTGCCGAGCGGAGCGCAGAACTGGCTGACGCCGCCGCCAAGCGAAGCAAGCCCGTCGTGAAGAAGGTCCGCAAGCGCGCCCGTAAGCGTGGCGAGCAACTGGCCGACACGGTGCGCGAACGCGGTGCCGAGTTGGCCGAAACCGCACGCGACCGTGGCGCTGAACTCGGCGAGAAAGCTCTGGAACGCGGCAGCGAATGGGCCGACATCGCCCGTGACCGGGGTAGCGAATGGGCCGACGTCGCCCGCGATCGCGGCAGCGAATGGGCTGACATCGCCCTCGACCGGGGCAGCGAGCTCGGCGAGAAGGCTGTCGAGCGCGGCAGCGAATGGGCCGACATCGCCCGCGAACGGAGCGCTGAACTCGGCGAACGAGCCTACGAGCGGGGCAGCGAACTTGCCGACACGGCTCGTGACCGCGGCGCCGAACTGGCTCACCGGGGACGGGCCAAGGCTCGCCGCTGGTCCTGACCGGCGCCGGTCATCGATTGGCTTTCAAGATCGCCACGACGGGTTCCCGGCAGCGCTAGATTGATATCCACCGCTGCTAGGAGCCCATCTGATGACGTCAGCTGACTTCGATCCCGACTCTGCCCGTTACAGCTATCCGCCGGCGGGTTCACCGCAGCAGCGGTATGTCCAACCCGGTGGGTTGGCAGAGCGGTTTTTCGCCCGCCTGATCGACGGTGTGGTGGTGAACATCGTGGTGTTCGTGCTGTCGCTGTTTTTCTTCCGCGACTCTTGGTTCCTGGTGACCGGCCTATTCTCCGGTATTTTGATGTTCGGCTACTTCGTCGTGCTCGAAGTGACTCAAGGCGCCAGCTTGGGTAAGCGACTGCTGGGCTTGAGTGTCCTCGGCCCGGGTGGCAGGCCCCGGCCGGACTTCTCCCAATCGGCGATCCGCAACTCGTTCACGTTGCTGGCAGTGCTTACCTCGGTCCGCTGCTGGCGTTCGCCGCCTACATCGTCATCGCCGTGACGATCAGCGCCAGTCCCTGCAAGCAGGGCAAGCACGACGAGTTGGCCGGCGGCACCCAAGTGGTCAAGGTCTAGCCAAGAGGTAGGCGACCATCGTCTCGACGATGTCGTCGGCGCTGCGCCCGACGTCGATCGCTAACCCGCGCTCGTCGGAACCGAGCGGCTCCAGCGCCTCGAATTGCGACATCTCCAGCGACGGCGGCATGAAGTGTCCGGTGCGTTCGGCTTGC
>DATATO010000299.1:0-6517 GCA_036268755.1 Mycobacteriales bacterium
GCGCAGTACCGCGAGCTCGAGGCGTTCTCCGCCTTCGGTTCCGACCTGGACAAGGCCTCGCAGTCGCAGCTCGACCGCGGCGCTCGGCTGGTGGAGCTGCTCAAGCAGGGTCAGTACGAGCCGTTCCCGGTGGCCCACGAGGTCGTCTCGATATGGGCCGGCACCACCGGCCAGCTTGATGACATCGAGGTCGCCGACGTGCGAGCCTTCGAGACAGAACTGCTGTCCTACCTCAAGCGGCAGCAGTCGCACCTGCTCGACACGATCGCCGAAGGTGCCAAGCTTTCGGACGACACCGTCGCCGGACTGGAGCAGGCCGTGGCTCATGTCAAGCAGACCTTCCGGGCCGACCGGAGCGACGCCGCACCGACCGTTGTTGCGCCTGCTACCGTGCCCGCCGACACCTCGGACGAGGCATAGCCCATGGGAGCACAGGCCCGAGTCCTTCGTCGACGGATCAAGACTGTCCAGTCGACGAAGAAGATCACCAAGGCTATGGAGCTGATCGCGGCTTCTCGCATCGTGAAGGCTCAACAGCGCGTGGCCGCCGCGGCGCCATACACCACGGAAATCACCAAGGTGCTCACCGCGCTGGCGTCCAACGCGTCCGTGGAACACCCGCTGTTGACGCCCCGCCAGAACGTCCAACGCGCCGGTGTTCTCGTGATCACCAGCGACCGTGGCCTGGCCGGCGCCTACAACGCCAACGTGTTGCGGCTCGCCGAGCAGGTCATCGCCGGCATCGTGGAGCGAGGCGCCGAACCGGTACTGTTTGTCGTCGGCCGCAAGGGCATTAGCTATTATCGTTTCCGCGGCCGCAAGTTGGCGGCAAGCTGGTCCGGCTTCTCGGAGCAGCCCCAGTATGCCAATGCTAAGGCCGTGAGCGAGGCATTGGTGCCGAGCTTCCTCGTCGGGAGCGAAGGCAACCACGAACACGATGAGGGCTTCGGCGCCGAGTCGGCGGAAGCCCCGATGACCGCCGCCGACCTCGCCGCGGAACTCGAGCGGACGACCGACGCAGTGCAGGGTGTCGACGAACTTCACATCGTCTACACCAAGTTCCGCAACATGCTCAGCCAGGATCCGACGACCCGGCAGCTTGCCCCAGTGGAGTTGCCCGACGCGGGTCTCGATACCGGCGATGAGCTTCGCGCGGCGTACGAGTTCGAACCTGCTGCCCCGGAGCTGCTCAAGACCCTGCTACCCGACTACGTCACGGCTGTGGTGCAGTCGGCGATGCTGGAAGCGGCGGCCTCGGAGTCGGCCGCCCGTCGTCGGGCCATGAAGGCCGCCAGCGACAACGCGCAAGATTTGATTCGTAGCCTCACCCGTGAGGCAAACCAGGCCCGTCAGGCCGATATCACCCAAGAGATCAGCGAAATTGTCGGCGGTGCCGACGCGCTGGCAGCAACAGGAAGTGACGAGTAAATGACCGCCACCGGAACTGATGTTGTGAACCCCGACGCGAGCCCCGGCAGTCCTGATGCGGATCGCCGTGCCCCCGGTCGCGTGGTCCGAGTCATCGGCCCCGTGATCGACGTCGAGTTCCCCCGCGGCGCTATGCCGGAAATCTTCAACGCCCTGCATCTCCCCGTGGTGTTGGGAGGCGAGACCCGGAAGCTGACGCTGGAAGTCGCGCAGCACCTGGGCGACAACATGGTGCGAGCCATCTCCATGCAGCCCACCGACGGCGTAGTCCGCGGTACCGAGGTCGCCAACACCGGTGCGGCCATTTCCGTGCCGGTCGGCGACGTCACCAAGGGTCACATCTTCAACGTGCTCGGTGAGTCACTGGACGTGCCGACCTCGTCATTGAACGTGACCGAGCGCTGGCCGATCCACCGGGCCGCGCCGGCGTTCGACCAGCTCGAGCCGCGTACCGAGATGATGGAAACCGGCATCAAGGTCATCGACCTGCTCACCCCGTACGTGAAGGGTGGAAAGATCGGCTTGTTCGGTGGCGCCGGCGTGGGCAAGACCGTGCTGATCCAGGAGATGATCTACCGCGTTGCCGAGAACTTCGGGGGTGTGTCCGTCTTCGCCGGTGTAGGGGAGCGGACCCGTGAAGGCAATGACCTCTTCGTCGAGATGACCGAGACCGGCGTCATCGACAAGACCGCCCTGGTGTTCGGCCAGATGGACGAGCCGCCCGGCACGCGTATGCGGGTCGCGCTGTCCGCCCTGACCATGGCCGAGTACTTCCGGGACGTGCAGAAGCAGGACGTGCTGCTGTTCATCGATAACATCTTCCGGTTCACCCAGGCCGGCTCCGAGGTTTCCACCCTGCTCGGCCGTATGCCGAGTGCCGTGGGCTACCAGCCAACCCTGGCCGACGAGATGGGTGAGCTGCAGGAGCGCATCACCTCGACCCGTGGTCACTCGATCACCTCGCTGCAGGCGATCTACGTGCCCGCCGACGACATCACCGACCCGGCACCACACACCACGTTCGCGCACCTCGACGCCACTACGGTGCTCTCGCGTCCTATCTCGGAGAAGGGCATCTACCCGGCGGTGGACCCGCTGGACTCGACGTCGCGAATCCTGGACCCGCAGTACGTGGGGGAGGAGCACTACCGAACCGCCGGCCGTGTTATCGAGATTCTGCAGCGTTATAAGGACCTGCAGGACATCATCGCCATCCTCGGTATCGACGAGCTCTCCGAAGAAGACAAGATTCTGGTGGGCCGCGCCCGTCGGATCGAGCGTTTCTTGTCCCAGAACACGTTCGTGGCGAAGAACTTCACCGGTATCGAGGGTTCTTTCGTTCCGGTGAAGGAAACCATCTCCGCGTTCACCGCCCTGTGTAACGGCGACTACGACCACCTGCCCGAGCAGGCGTTCTTCCTCTGCGGCGGCATTGAAGATCTGGAGTCGAAGGCCAAAGCTCTGCAGTCGTGACCGGGAAAGACAAAAGACAAAGCGTGCTTGTGGTGGTGCTGGAGGAGAAGTGTCATGGCTGAATTGCCTTTGCGGGTTCCGGTGAACCTGGTCGCGGCCGATCACGCGGTGTGGTCGGGCGAGGTGAAGATGGTCACCGCCACCACCACCGAGGGTGAGCTGGGTGTCCTACCTGGCCATGCGCCCCTGCTGGGTCGGTTGGTCGACGGTAGCCAGGTGAAGCTCGAGACGGACGACGGTGACCGCGTTTTCGAGGTGCACGGCGGATATCTGTCGGTCACCGAGGACGGCGTTTCCATGCCGGTCGCCTCGGCGAAGGAAGTCACGCCCGTATAACCTCGCTCGCTGGTCCTGTCCTTATGGGGCCGGATGGCATTGTCGACCCAACAAAGAGTTGTTTGCTGGATGACCGTCGCGGGTAACCCTGAATGACTGCGAGAGGAGGCGCCATGAATCGCATGGATCTGCAGGGACCGTGGCTCGACAACGCCGATCCGGTGGAGGTGTTGGAACAAGAGATACCGGTGGCAAACGAACCACAATAGCGGAATCCACTACACAGCGATGGCCTTCTGGCCGAGGCGAATCCCGCTGACGTATTGGAGCAGCACTACGAGATTCCCGTGGATGACGAGGAGAGGACTTCCTGATAGGTCGGCTCGCAGTATTGCCGTTCTCCTCCGCAGCCTGCTTCGGATGTTTTATCCCCTCCCTGACTTCCCAAGTTACGAGGAGAGATGGCCGAGCACGCGGATCCTATCGGCGACTTGGTTCGGTTGGAAGGGAAAATTCCACCCCGAGGCGGGCTGGCGGCCCATTTCAGATGTCCATCGGGTCAAAATCCCGAATTTTGGCGACGTATCAAACTACATCACCTGGTAACGCATACTTCCGGGTTGCCGCGCGAAGACGTGACTGTCTATGGTCAGCTGGATTCTCTGCCCTGAACCGCAGCCGTAATCTCGGGAGTCCAGATGGCTGAGTCTGAAGCGTCGCCGGTTTCGTTTCTACCTGCCACCCTTGGTTCGGCTTCTGTCGAACACGCTCGTCTGGACGGCCAAGGCATCAGGCGGCTGCACGTTTTCGTCCGCCCATATGAGGACTACCCGCCATCTACGCCTACCTATGAGCCACTTCCCAGAGTCGATAGGGAAGATATTCAGCGCCTCGCCACCGATCTCCTAGGGCTGTACACCGTTGAGAAGTCCGACGCCGCGGTGGCGGTGGTTGTCCCGCCGGGGCACTACACCAGCGAGGATTACGTTCTAGATGCCCGGCTCCACCTCCTGTATTTGGCGCCGCAGCTGCAGGGCGTCGAATTCCACGTTTATGCCTATCCGGGAAACGAGCGGAAGGCGCGGGAGCCATTATACGCATTTAGTAAAAACCTACCGAAGATCATTACTCATTCGCTGACCTACATGAGCCCAGGAAGTCCTCGCATCGTGCAGCGAGAAGGGCTCAGCGAGCAGGCCCTTCGGTTTATCTCTTCCGATCGCTCACCGGCGGATAACGCGCGATTCTGGCAGGCCCTTCCGGTGTCCGACCGAGATCGACTTCGGGCGATCGGACATCCGTTGCTGAGCCGCGTCGGTTTGCCGTGGGAGGACCGTAAGCTCGCCTCGCTCAACGAGGTTGAAACGTTGGCGCAGTACCAGGCTGAGCTACTTCGGGATGGAAGTATGGGCGAGATCGGTCGGTATCTCGCGGACCGCGGAATGACCGCGGCCGATCTCCGGGACACGATTCCGAACGGACTGTATCTCGGCGGCAGCCTTATGGCGGCGTATCAGACAGCTGAGCTGATAAGCAAATACAAGTTCCTGGAAGCAACGAAAGCCCGGACGGAGATCGTGTCCGATTGGCTGCGTGACCACCGCGACTATCAACCGCTCTCTGTCGAGCCGAACCTGCGACAGACGGTTATCGCCCAGGGTGATCCCAAGACCTCGGCGGGGGTACAGCTCGCGGTCGCGTTCATGGATTCGGAGCCACGATGGAATCCCGCCGCCCGCCTGGCCGACATTGAGGGCATCATGCACGATCTGCCAACCCTCACCAATACCGCTCTTCAACCTCGAGGTAGTTCGGACGGCTCGGTGACTCGAATGGTACTAGGGCTCGGGGGCTACCGGACGTACGAAGGTAGAAGCCTCGGTAGCACCGACATGGCTCATATCGCGAAGACGCTGGAGGACCCGACACTGGCCGGTCTGCCGATAGCTGTGAGGCTTGCCGGTGACGATGTGCATCCATCGGCGCACACCGCCCTGGACGAGGTTATCGCCAACGCGCGATTACAGGGGATACCGGTGGAACAGGTGGCTCCCGCTAGGCGACTCGGGAGAGGGACCCTGCCGGATGCTGTTAGACGTCAGTTGCCGTCCGGCCAATCTCCGCCACGCCGTGCGGACCCGCCCGCCCGGTAGTCATAGGCCGGCGCGACGATGTGCTAATTATATCCAATGAGCGAACGGACTCCTACGATCCTGGCGACCTCCGGTGGGTTTCGGCCGGGCGAGCGTACCCGGTTGCTTCCGGGGGCTCTGCTGAACGCCGCGTTTGAGCTGACCGGATCGCCGCGCCGGCCCAAATTGTGTCACCTCGGTACTGCTGGAGGCGACCAGCAGCACTGGAAGGCCTGGATCAACGACGCCTTTGCGGGCACCGACGTCACTGTCACCCACTTGGACCTATTTCCCATGCCCAGCGTTGCCGACATGCGCGCGCATTTGCTCGCCCAGGACGTGGTGTGGGTCGGCGGCGGCAGTGTGGCCGGGCTGCTCGCCATGTGGCGGCTGCACGGCCTGGACGAGATCTTCCACGAGGTCTGGCAGGCCGGTGTCGTCCTGGCGGGTGTCTCTGCCGGCTCGATCTGTTGGCACAGTGGGGGAGTGACCGACTCCTTCGGCCCGGAACTTCGCCCCGTGACCAACGGCCTCGGCCTGCTGCCGTATGCCAACGGCGTGCACTACGACAGCGAGGCGCAGCGCCGTCCGCTGCTGCAGCGACTGGTGGCGGATAAGACTCTGCCCGAGGCCTATGCCACCGACGACGGCGTCGGCCTGTTGTATCGGGGTACGGAATTCGTCGAGGCGCTCGCCGAGCGCCCGAATGCCGCCGCATATCACCTGATCCGGGGCGACGACGGCCAGGCCGTGGAGACCCGCATCGAACCGCGGCGGCTGTTGGGCTAGTTAGCCTCAAGTTAGCCTCAAGCGAATCGATTCCCACCGCAATCCCTGCGAGCTAGGATTGCGGGCGTGAGCTTCCCCCCTTCCGCAGTGCCCATAACCGACGTCGAGCGTGTCTTGGTGATGGTTGCCCATCCCGATGACATCGATTTCGGCGCCGCCGGCACGATCGCCGGCTGGACCAAGGCCGGCATCGAGGTGGCCTACTGCCTTATCACCCGCGGCGACGCGGGCGGTTTCGACGAGCGACCGCGTGAGCAGATGCCGATTGTGCGGGAGGCCGAGCAGCGGGCCGCTGCCGCGGCCGTCGGCGTGAAAGACGTGACGTTCCTCGACGGCTATGCAGACGGCGCGCTGTATGTGACCCATGAGCTGCGTCGAGACATCAGTCGGGAGATTCGCCGGTTTCGGCCGGACCGGGT
>DATATO010000300.1:0-2769 GCA_036268755.1 Mycobacteriales bacterium
CTTCTGAGGCATTTTCGTTGCCTTGGCGATACGTCTTATAAGGTCCAGAGATCGAACTTTCCTTCGACCATTAATAATCCTGCTTACCTCACTTTGACTGATCCCAATATCGTTTGCTACCGACGTCTGCCCGGTGCCCGAATCGGAGACGAAGAGCCGAAGCATTTCTCCGATGTTTCGACATCGCAAAGCTTCGTCCATGCGTGGCGTTGTCCAGACAGACATCAAACCCCTACCTCCTCGAAGTCTTCCAATAGCCACAGTAAATAAACTGCTGCCGGTTTACCAGGAGTTATGCGCTCGAGTCATGACATAGCCACATAGATTGACGCCGCGATTGCGGAAAAGGTTCTCCCTAAGCCTTCAACACCGAGGAGAATGGCATGTCACAGCTGGCCATTAAAGAAGCCCGGCGGGACTCATGAAGAGCGCTGAGCAATCTCGGGCAGAGGCTAATCGACTGGTGATCGACCATCGTTTAGGTACTGACCCCAAAGCTCAAGTTTGTAAGACCTGTAAGACGTCGTGGCCGTGTAAAGGCTGGGAAAAAGCACAAAAACTGTACCGCGACGCTCAAAGGCTAGAGACCGACCGCAAGTGACCACAAAGCATCCAGTCAAGCGTGAGCCAGCGTGCGACATATGCCTTAGCTACAGGGGAGTGACGTCAATGATCGATGGTTCCGGAGATCAAGCGGCTGAGGATCTTCAGGGTTGTCTCGCTGTAGTCGGTCCGCCGGCGGTGGGTAAAAGCTCGTTGGTTGAACAGTTGGCAGACGCTATGTCTGTTGAGGTGTTTCGGCTGCGGGAGTTTGCGCAGGCCTATCGCCGGCGCCCGGGGGTCGATCAGGGTCTATTTGCATCCACAGATGCGTTGGGCTGGTACACCGATCACACTGTCGCGATCCTGCTGAAGGAAGCATTCCAGGAGGCGAGCCGACTCGGTTGTTGGTTGCTGAAAGCTTTCCCGGCAGCGCAGCTCAGTTAAGGCTTCTAGCGGTGCAGACGCGCTTAGCGCGAGTACCGCTGTGCGTGGTGGAACTTATCGCTCCGATGGCGCTAGTCGTTAATCGCTCACGACACCGACGAATTTGTCTCACCTGCGATTCGGACAAATCGGGTGAAGCTCATCGCCCAGCTATACACCACCCTAACGATCCAGAGGTCTGCGATAACTGTAGCCAGAAGACCAGTCGAAGAGCAGATGATGAGCCGGCAAAATTTGCGGTCCGTCTGGAGCGGTTCCGTTCCCGCATCCCGTCGGGTAGGTCTGCGGTGTCGAAATGCTCTATCACCGCGCCTGTGGTTTCGTTGGCGACGATGTGATGTCCGTATAGGCGTATGGGTTGGGTGCACCCACCGGCTTTCGCCGCGTGCCGCATCCACGTGCCAAGGTGCGGTGTAGTGAGGCGGCGGAGGGCGCCGTCTGCGTCGCGGATGAACCGTCGCCGGGCCCGGGGCGGTGGCTGTTGGATGACCTCGCCGTTCGGAAACGCGCTCTTGAGTCGAGCGAGTGCTGCGTCATGGTCAGCTGAGCCGGCGTTGTCAGCTTCTCGCGGGATGTAGCCAGTCAGGCGTGAGATAACGCCTGGGCCGAGAACGGCGTCGAAGTCGGCCTTGTCCCATTCGTGTATGTCTTTATTGTTCGGTTCGGTCACGGCTTCTCACCACCATCCGTTGCGGCTGGTTCATCGCCGAGGCTGTCGGTGAGCTGTTGCAGTGCTTGCCACGGGACGGCGAGGTGGGCGTTATCGTGTGCGGCTTTCTCTGCTTCCTCGGCGCTGGTGTAGACCGACCGTGCTCGGTGCCAGAGTCCGTCGTCGGTGACAACAACAGCCACGCCCCGCATAGATGTTTTGATCTTCGTGGCGGCCGCAGCGCCTTCGGGCGTGAGGTCACCGAGGACCATGCGTGAAGTCTCGGGGTCGTTGACCCGGTGACAGATACGCCCGCCGAGTTGGGCGCGCAGAGCTGTGGCGCCTCTGCCGACATCGGACCCGAACCTTTGGCCCGCCACGATCAGGTGGATTCCGGCGGCCCGGCCGAGCTGCGCGATCCGCAGCAAGTAGGTGGTGACCGCGTTTACGTGCTCTTTGTCCTCATCCGTGGCCACCAGGTAGAGCTCGGCGACTTCATCAATGATCGTGACGATGGGTGTTGGGCGGCCGGTCTCGGGGAGTTCCCAAATGTTGCGGACCCCCAGCAAGGAGCATTGGGTCATGCGGTGCAGAAGGATCGCCACTAGGCCTTCAAGGACTTCGACGCTCTCAGCCCGCGATGTCGCGAGTTTCGACAACCGGGGGAGGTAGGGGCCGAGCTCGACGCCGGCTTTGAGATCGATGCCGATCAGCGCCACCCGCTGCCGCGACAGCGCGACTATCAGGGCATTGATCAGCGTGCTCTTGCCGGATTGGGTGGCACCGACGACGAGCCAGTGCGGAATGCTGCGGAAATCAATCACCCACGGCTCGGCTGTCTCTAACATCCCGACCGCAGCCTTGAGTAACTCTGTCTCGGGCGGTGGGGCAACCACAGACGTGAGTGGGTCGCGGACCGTTATGGAGAGGCGGAGGTGGCCTGGTTCGACGTCGACCATCTGCACGCCGTGGACCTGCCACGCATGCGCGAGCTCGGAATACATGTCCTCAACATCGCCGGGTGTTTGTCCCGGCAGGAGGGATAGCCAGATGTAGAAGCCATAGCGGTGGGCGCGCGGCGAACGCAGTCGCGGGTAGGAGATGATGGGTTGCCCGTTGGGGCCGACCCGATA
>DATATO010000301.1:0-16770 GCA_036268755.1 Mycobacteriales bacterium
GACCAGAAATCGATGCCGGCCGCTCGTGCGATCTCAGGAGCATGCAGCAGCACATTCGTGGAACCGCCAAGCGCGATGGCGACGATCATGGCATTTTTGAGCGACGCCGGCGTGACGAGATCGCGCGGGCGAATGTTGCGCTCCACCATAGTCTGTAGGCAGTCGAGCAGCTGGCCGGGAAACTCCGTCACCCGCCGCTTGTCTTCCGAGGCGGGCGAGACCATGTGGACCGGCTCCATGCCGAGCGTGGCGATGAAGGACTGCATGGTGTTGTAGGTGAAGATGCCGCCGCAACTGCCGTATCCCGGGCACGCGTTGCGCGCGTACCGTTCTTGCTTCTCCACGTCCGGATCGCCGGCCACCTGGAAACAGCTGACGAGATCGATAGTCTCGCCGGTGAGGGGGTCGACACCGGGCTTGATTGAGCCGTCCGACATCACCACGGCGGGCGCGTTGTGTTCCAGGAGCGCCGCCATCGTGCCCACGGGAGGCTTATCGCACGCCACGACCGCGATGACGGCGCGCACGTCGCTGCCTTCCAGATGCAGGCACACCCCGTCGTTGGTGGTTTCGCGGCCGATAAGGGAGTACCGCATCTGCGGCGTTCCATTTCGCTGACCGTCGGAGATGCCCCCGGCAAAGTTGGGGGGGATCACGCGCAGCGGCAGATCCTGGTCGAGGACACGCTCGCTCAACGCGCGCTGTATGGCGTCCACCTTCTCGGGCACGCCCGCGTAGCAGATGCTGTCGCCGAGTGTGCCGACCACAGCCCAGGTGGGGCCGTGAATATTCTCTGGCTTCTGGCCCAGCAGGTTCGCCGTGGCCACGGCCTGACAATCCTGCCCGGGTTTCCACACGTCGGGGGTGCTCATATCGCTCCTGTCAGTTCTCTATGGCGTGCGACGATACCGCACCGGACTCACGGTTCCTGACCGAACGCAGGCATACCAGTGCGCCCCCCACCAGCCAGAGACCGACCAGCCAGAGGCCGGGGCGCTGGCTGCCGGTGAGATCGGTCAACCACCCGGTGAGATATGGGCCGGCGAAGCCGCCCACGTTGCCGACCGAATTGATGAGCGCGATGCCGGCCACCGCCGCGGCTCCGGAAAGGAAACTGGTCGACAGTGCCCAAAAGGTCGGCAACGCGGCAAGCACGCCGACCGCGCACATCGTCACCGCGATCATCGCGGCCAACGGAGAACCGAGGTACAGCGCGATCGGAATCGCCGCTCCTCCCACTACCATCGGCAGCGCCACATGCCACACGCGCTCGCCGGTGCGATCGCCGTGGCGGGCCCACCACACCATCGCCACCGCGCCGACGACGTACGGGATGGCATTGATCAGTCCGCGCTCGATTACCGAGTACGTCACGCCATACTGCTGCTGAAACCCCGCGATGATGGTCTGCAGGAAGAATCCGAGCGCATACAGCCCATAGGCGATGCCAAAGTAGACCACGGCGAACGCCCAGATCCTGGGGTGGGTGAGCGCCTTCCGCAACGACCAGGAGTGGCGTTGCCGGCTTTCGGCCTGTTCGGCGGCCAGCGTGGTCGACAGCCACGTCCGCTCCCGCTCGGAGAGCCAGCGGGCGTCACTCGGGCGATCGGTGAGGTAGAACCAGGTCATCACGGCCAGCAGTAGCGCGGGGACGCCCTCTACCAGGAACATGAATCGCCAACCGGACAGTCCGAAGACCCCGGTGCCATAGCGAATCAGCAGGCTGGATGCGGTGGCTCCGACCGCGGTGGATATCGGGATGGCGACCATGAACAGCGCGATCACCCTAGCCCGCTGGGCGGCCGGGAACCAGAAGGTCAGGTACAGGATGATGCCGGGGAAGAAACCGGCCTCGGCCACACCGAGCAGGAAACGCAGCACAATGAGCGTGGTGCCGTTGGGCACGAACGCCATCGCGGTGGCGATAACTCCCCAGCTCACCATGATCCGGGCGATCCACCGGCGGGCGCCGAAGCGCGCCAACGCGAGGTTACTCGGCACCTCCAGCAACAGGTAACCGAGGAAAAACACCCCCGCGGCGAATCCGAACCCGGTGGCGCTCAGCGCGAGTTCGGTGCGCATGCCGTTCGGGGCGGCGAACCCGATATTGACCCGATCCAAATAGTTCACAAGGTACAGAAGCCCGAGAAACGGCATCAAGCGCAACGTGACCTTGCGTACCACCCGCCGGCCGAGGTCGTTCTCCACATCGCGGAGTGTACTGGACCGGGACAGCGTCCTAGCTGTAATGGACTTACAAGAGGTCATCGCCGTCGCTCAGGTAAGCCGAACGAGGCCTATCCTTCAGGCCGGGACCCGCGGCCGGAGGCGTAGGGTTCCAGCGCCCGCCGCAGCGAGTCCGGCACTCGCGTCGGTTCTACCTGTGCTCCCGATCCCCGCATGCAGACGATCCGCTGCCGGCCGCGGGCGACGGTCGATTCGCCGCCGTCGGCGAGCCGCACGTACTCGAATTCGAAGCCGATCTGCGTTTGGGTCAACTCCTCCAGCCGCATCCGGACGGAGAGCTCATCGAAAGCCGACAGTTCGGAGAGATACTCGCACTCGCATTTGAGGGTGAACAGGTTGAGGCCGGTCCGCAACTCGTCGAGCAGCTGCGGACACCGCTCCCGCACGAACATCTCTCGGCAACGCCCCTGCCAACGCAGATAGTTAACGTAATAGACATTCCCCATCAGGTTGGTCTCCTCGAAACCGACCACGTGGCGCAGCTCGTAGTACTCCGACACCGTCATCCCCGTCTCTCCGCCAGCACCGCGAAGACCACTGGGCCATCGGCCTCGCCGGCGCCGCGCAGCGACGCGGCGAATGTCGCCACGCGCAGCTCGCCCAGTGCGAAGACGACCCAGCCGTCGTCGCTGCCACGCTCCAGGGTGCCCTGTCCGAGGACGGACCGGCCGGACTTGCGCACGCACTCGAGCATCGACCACACCCGGGTGGAGGCGAGGTCGGGATGCTCGCCCGTCTCCTCCGCGACGAGCTCCGCCAGCCCCCGCCGATCGCCGAGCAGCCCGGCCCAGTCTGCCTCATCGGGCCGCGACACAGGCTGCACGTCGCAGCCCACCACACCCGTGCCGGTGACGCCGAGAGTCAGGCCCGCGCCGTGTGACGAGGACACCTGCACGCCGTCCACCTCCGGTCTGCCGTCAGGCCGGTAACGTGGGCTGACCCGGCGCCCGAGCGCGCGGCTCAACGCCAGGGCGGTCTGCTCGCGGCGCGACGACGGACGTTGCCCGTGAGTCGGATCCGGCTCGACCACGACGGCGAGAGCCTCGCAACCCGCCACTTCCGGCAGCCGACGCTCTAGGTAGGGACCGAGCAGCGCCGGCACCCACTCCCCGCCCACACTCCGCCGGGCGACCGACCGCAACCGCAGGCCGACCCAGCGCTCCACGACGGTGCCGCACTTGTCGCGGACGTCCACGTCGTAGGTGAACGTGTCGCCGTCATGGGCGCGCTCGACGGCGCGCACGCTTACCTCGGCATCCGACATGGAGACGCCCGGGTAGAGGCGCTCGATGCCGACCGGCAGCAGGGTCTCGTCCGGTATGCAACATTGAATGGCGTGCATGACGGCGTCGCGTGCGCCGGCGTCACCTAGCAGGGTGTCTCGCGGCAGGAAGGTGCCGAACCAGGGCTCAGCCTGCTCGAGTGAGACAACTGCCTCGCACCGTCTGGCGGCCAGGGCGAGGTACCCGCGCAGCCGCTGGAAGCGTTTGCCCTGGAACAAAATCCCGCCATAGAGGTCGCGCGACGGCTCGACGGGCACGGCGGGCAGCTCACCGGCCTCGACCGGCGCCGCGTCCGGTCGAGCGATGCCATACCGCAGCCGGGCCCGGAAATGGTCGGCATGGAATCCGGTCTCAGCGGCCCGGATAGCAACGTCCACGGTCTCGTCGTCGACGGCCAAAGCGGCGACCCGGATGATGGTGCTGCCGCCGACAGGCAGCACCACCGGCCGCAGGAATTCGACATCGGTCAGCGTCGGCGTATCGGTGCGCCCGCTGACCGCTCCGGCGGCTTGGGCCATCGCCTCCATCCCGATCACCGCGGGAAACAGCGCCGAACCGTCCAGCACGTGATCGTCCAGGTACGGGTCGCCGGTCGGGGTCAGCTCCGCGTCGGCCACCAGCTCGATGCCCGGGTAATACACCCGGGGCGCCTCCACGAACCGCAGCAGCGGCAACTCGCCCCACTCATGCCTTAACGTGGGGATGTCCCGCAACCGCCCCGCGACCACCAGCGCGCCGTGCAGCTGCGGGTCGGCGAGAATGTGGCGCAGCGCCTGCGTACCCAGCTGGGTGGTGACCGGGGTAATTCCCTCGCGGGTCAGCGCCTCCACCACGTCGAGCCGATCGCCCATACCGGTCCCCGACCAGACCGACCACTCCAGGGCCAGGCAGCGGCAGGCGGGATGGCGGCGCCCGACGTCGAGGGTGAGCTCGGTCAGCCAGTCGTTGGCGACCGCGTAGTCGGCCTCGCCGCGCAGCCCAGCCCGGCCGATGATGCTGCCGAAGCTAACGAGCAGCCGCAGTCGGCTCATGTCCACCGCGCTCAGCACCGCCCGAAGCCCTGCGACCTTTGGCGCCAACGTGGCGCGAAAACCCGCCTCGTCTACGTCGGCCAGCGGGCACGGTTCGTTGCGTCCGGCACCGTGCAGCACCACGGTAACGGGACCGTATTCGGCCGTCAGCTTCGCGACGGCCGCCCGGACCTGGGCCGGCGCGGCAACGTCGACGCGCAGATACGTCAGCCGCACCCCGGCCGCGGTCATCCGTTCCAGGTTGGCCGAAAGCTCGGCGTCCGTCGCGGGATCGGACCGCCCCAGCAGCCCCAGTCGGGCCCCGCTCACCCTGGCGAGCTCGAGCGCACATTCGGCGGTGATCCCCTTTCCCCCGCCGGTGACCAGCACGACATCGTGTTCGGAGAGTGGGATATCCGCCGGCGCGCCCGCCGGCCGCGGCAGGGCCTGAAGCGTCGGTATCCAGCGACGGCCGGCGGTGTCCAGAGCGACCTCGGAGAAGCCGGCGGTCGCGGCGACCTCGGCGACGATCGCGTCGAGCAGCTCGGCCGGCGGGTCGTCCGGCACGGCTACGTCGATCACGCAGGTCGCGATTCGCGGTGCCTCCAGGTGCAACGCCTTGGCCAGGGCGGCCGCGCCGCGGCCGTGCTGCACCACGACGAAGCGGATCGGCTGGGACGAGCTCAGCGCCGCGTGCGCGGCGTCCAGCATGGCGCCCACCGATTCCTCGCCGCAGTTGCGAGGCAGGCAGAGCAGGACACCGTCGGACGCTGAGCGCGCCAGTGCGTCTCGCACCGCAGCGGCGGCCGGGTGGGCGCCGAACACCCGCCAGCGGCCCGGGGCCGGAGCTACGAGAGGGTCTGGCCGGGGCTCTTCCCGCCAGGCGAGTTGGAACGGACGCACCCAGTCGGCCAGCCCGGCCGGCACCGCGTGCGCCTCGGCATCACCGGGCAACGCGGTATCGACCAGCCCGTCCAGGGTCTGGGCGAGTTCGGCCAGCGTCGCGGTGGCGAAGCCGGACGTGATCGCGGGCGGCGGCAGGCCGAGCGAGCGCGCCGCCTCATTCATGATCTCCGAGATCTTGATCGAGCTCAGGTGTAGCTCGTCCAGCGGTCGAATGTCGCGGCCGACCGCCGACCGCGGGAGCTCGGCACAGTCGGAAATCAATGTCAACAGCAGCTCGAGAGAACCCTGTGGGGCGGAAGGTGACTCATGCGGCTCCGGCAGGGCCGCGTCCGCGACGGGCGTTTCCGACACCGCCGGCAGCTCGATCTCGGGTGCCGCCTCGCACGGGTTGGCGAAGAACCTCGGCGGCACGTCCAACCGCAGCGGCCGGCTGAATCGGTCGCCGAAGAGCGCCTCGTGGCGGACCGGCGCGCCTAGCACGTACGCGGCGGCCGCGGCGCTTAGCAACCCACCCAGCGACGGCCCCCCGGCGTCGATCGCGACGACCGGCACCGCGGGCGCGATCTCGGCGGCCAGGCCGGCCAGCACACGTCCCGGCCCGACCTCGATGAACAGGTCAACCCCGTCGGTTGCGGCCGCGACCGCCCCGCTGAACTGAACGGGGGCCAGGATCTGGGACCGCAGCAGGGCGCGCAGGTCGGTGTCCGGCGCCAGCTCCGAGCCGGTCACTGTGGATATCACGCAGCGGGTCAAGGGGCGGAACGGCTGCCCGGAAAGGAACTCGGCCAGTCCGCGTGCGGCCGGCTCGACCAGACTTGAATGGAAGGCATGGGAGACCGCTACGGGGAGCGTCCCCAGCCCGGCGCGGCCGGCCGCCTCCCGAACTCGTTCGACGGCGCCCACTGGGCCGGAGACGACCGTCTGGCGCGGGCCGTTGTATCCGGCGATCACCACCGGCTCGCCGTTTAGCAGCGGCTCAACGGTCTCCGGCGACGCTGCGATGCTTGCCATCGTGCCGCCGCCGTGGCTCGCGTCCGCCATCACCCGGCCGCGAGTCGCGGCGATTCGGAGCAGGGTCCGCTCGTCCAACGCGCCCGCCCAGTACAGCGCGGTCAACTCGCCGAGGCTGTGCCCCACCGCGACATCGGCGGCGATGCCGAGCCGGTCCAGCACCCTCAGCCCGGCCACCGACGCGGTAACGATGCGCGGCTGCGCGATCGCGGTGGCGATCTGGTCGGCGCCGGCGGGCAGGTCCGCGGCCCGATACAGCTCGTCGACCGTGTCGAAGCGTTGACGCAACGCGCCGCCGTCACCGCCCGAGCCGGAGCCCTGACCGGGGAACAGGTAACCGATCCTCGGCCGCGACCCGGCGCGGCCGAGAAACACGCCACCCACCGGGTCGACGATTGATCGCGCCCCGGCGTCGAGGTGCTCGATCAGCGCGCTCAACCGACGCCCCGCCTGCTCCGGACGCTCACAGACCACGGCCGCCCGGACCGGCCGGCCGGCCAAGTCGTTCCGGAGCGCGACGGCCAGGTCGGTCAACTCCGCGTACGCCAGGCGCGGCACCGCCTCGGCCAGGCGCCCGAGGCGTTCGATCAGCTCGCCAATGTCCGAGGCGTCCAACAGCAAAAGTTCGGCGTCCTGGCGGGAGGCCACCAGTCGGCGGGCCGGCATCGCCGTCGGGCTCGGTCCGCGGCTGCGCTCCACCGCCGAGCCTTCCAGCACGACGTGCGCGTTGATCCCGCCGAAACCCATCGAGGACACGCCGGCCCGGACCGGCCGGTCACCGGGCCAGTCCTCGGCGTTGCCCGGCACCCGCAACGCAGGAGACTCCCCCAGCAGCTCCGGATGCGGCTCGACATGCCCAGTGGCGGGCGGGATCACTCGGTGTTGCACCGCCAGGATGGCCTTGAGCGCCCCGGCGACGCCCGCCGCCGCCTTGGTGTGGCCGATGTTTCCCTTGATCGTGCCGATCGCCGCGGGCGGGCCGGCCGACCCGGCGGCGGAGCGCGCCTGCGACAGGGCCCGCAGCTCGGTCGCGTCGCCCACCGCGGTGCCGGTCCCATGGCCCTCGAAGTAGCCGACCGTCTCGATCCCGAAGCCGGCCCGTCGGTATGCCCGCTCCAGCGCGAGCCGGTGACCGGCAACCTCCGGTCGAGTGATGCCGCCTCGACCGTCCGATGAAATGCCCCAGCCGGCAATGAATGCATACACCGGTCGCTGCTGCGCGACCGCGTCCTCCTCGCGCATCAGCACGACCATCCCGCAGCCCTCACCGGGCCAGAACCCGTTCGAGCCGCGGTCGTACACCCGCATCTCATCGGTCGCCAGTGCGCCGGTCTTGGCGAACCCGATGACCTCGAACGGGTCGATGCTGAGGTCCACCCCGCCGGCCACCGCCGCGTCGAGCTCGCCCGAGGCCAGGCCACGGCACGCCGTGATCAGCGAGAGCAGCGAGGACGAGCAGGCGCCGTCCACGGTATAGCCGCCACCGCCGAAGTCGAAGTGGTTGCAGATTCGGCCGGCGATGACGTTGGACAACCCGCCGGCCAGACTGTCGGGGGTGGTGGGCGGGAATGGACTCTTGTACCGGGTTTCCAACGTGGCGAGGAATGACGCCAGCGCGTCACCGTCCAGCCACTGCTCGCGCAGCGCGGAGACCACCACCCGCCGAACGTAGGGCCAACGCAGCCGCATCAGCCCGGCCCGCGAGAACTCGCCGGTGAGACTGTTGCCGACCACCACCCCGGTGCTCGCCTTGGGTAGTCCGGCGCCCTCCGGAAAGCCGGCGTCGTCGAGCGCCTGCGCAGCCACGTCGAGGGCCAGCCAATGGGTCAGGTCGGTGGATCGGTACGTGTCACCGGCAATTCGATATCCGACCCGGTCGAACTCGTATCCCTCGATGACCGCGGCCTGTTGGGTATAGAACCGGTCCGGCGCGGCCGGGTCGGCCGACCAATAGTCCGCGAGGCGCATCCGCTCGTCCGGGATCCGCCGAAACGCGCGCCGCCCGGCCAGGACGTTCTCCCAGAGCTGGATCGGCCCCTTGGCGTCCGGATACAGGCACGCCATTCCGACGACGGCGATTCGCGCGTTCATGTCGTCACCGGCTCGACGAGCGGCGCCACGGATCTGTCGCGGCGCAGGCGGTCTACACACCAGCGACCCCACCAGTACAGGCCCCGGCCGGCGCACACGATGGACAGCGCGAAGAACAGTGTGAACACCACGTTGAAGAGCAACAGGACGCCGTAGACCGTGCCGACCGCGGAACCAAAGAGGAACTGTGCCCAGCCCGAGCGCGGCGTGGTAGCCGGGTCGGTGATCATGTAGTTGGTGAACAGGACGAACGCCACCCCGGTCATGACCGACAGCGCGGACCACAGCGCCACGTCCCAGACTACGTGCCGGACTATTGCCTGGATCGCGAACGAGCCGGCCCAGCCGACGATCAGCGGGGTCTTCCCGGTCAGCTTCGCGTTCAACACGGTACCGGCGGTGAGGATAACCATCGGGATCATTAGCCGGAACACGTCCGGGATTTCCTCGGTGAAGTGGTACGGCGGCGCGAGGCCCACCCAGGCAGGGAAGACGAGCAGGGTGACGCTGATCCCGAAGTTGGACGGGTTCATGAAGTGCCGCATGCGCCCGGCGATGGGGGCCCGCAGCACCGTTTTGGCGCCAAGCGCAACCACCACACCGAAGGCGACGGGGGCGAATCGATCGTTTGTGTACAGCAGCAGGCTCGTCGCGAGGCTGGTGATGTGCGCCGGTAAGAGGAAGATGTAGAAGGCACGAAAGCCCTTGCCGCGCCAAGCGACGGGGCGCCTGGCGGCCCAGGCGCTGATGAGCTCGATGGTGATTTCCGTGCTGTAGCCCACGGCGAGCGCGAACAACGGCCAGGTCCACGGCTGCTCAAATCCGAGCACCGTATAGCCGAGGATGTTGAAGACCGTGAGCGCTATCGCGAAGTTGCGCAGCGCCAGATACCGCGGGTCTCGGGGCACCGCCGGCCCCCCTACCGGCCGGGGCTCCGCCCCGGAGCCCTCGGTCGCGGGGGTCGACGCCGGTTTACCGGCGCCGAGGCCCTCGCTGGCGTCGGTGTCGTGTCGAACGTCCGTCATGTCGGGTTCACCTCCCGCGCCTGGGCGTCGAGCATGAGGCTGTGCCAGCCGCGGTCGAGCCGGAGCGTCTGGCGGTGCGTCTTCCCGCCGGTGTCCCGCCAACTCAGCTCGACCGACACCGGCCTGTCGCCGCCACGGCCGAGGCCGAAGAAGATATCGAAGCTGCGCTTACCGGAGTGCCCACCGCCCCCGTCGAGCTGGGCGAGCTGGGTGTGTCCGTCGGCGGTGCGAATCATCGCCTGGGCGCCATAGGGCGGGGTGCCGACCTCGTGCATGCCTCCGTTCGACGGCCTGCGATCGGCCGGCCGGTAGAGACGCAGGCCGAGGAAGTCTCCCCTGGTGGGGTGATCGTTACGGTAAAAGGCCGGCGGCCCCCACTGCCGAGCCACGGCAAAGTCCTGAAAGCCGTCGCCGTCGGTGTCCGAGACAGCTATCCCGCGCGTGGGGATCGGCGCGTCTAGACCCAGCTGGCGGCTGAGGTTGGTGTACCTGCCGTTGCCCTCCCGGACCCAGAAAGCCAGTCGTTGCGAGCCGGCGAGGTCAGTGCCGTCGGTAAAGTTTGGCCACATCTTGGGGTTATCGAGCAGATCGTCGTTGCTCATGGCGACCTCCTGCAGCCACGCCCACCGATTGGTCTTCCCCTTGAGAAAGCCGGTGGTCTGCACCACCGAGAGTCGTCCACTGTTGTCGAAGTCGGCCATCTTGTTGTCCCAGCTCCAACCCGACCACGCCAGGTTCATTGCGGCGGCCCGGTTCGTAAACGGCGCTGTGCCATTGCTCAGCATTCGCCGGGCGTCCGCCGGGCTCTTCGCGGTATTCATCCACGCGAAGTTGCTTTCGTGAAGCGCAAAGGGAGTGGTGATGTTGCTGACGAAGCAATCAAACGCCCCGTTGTCGTTGATGTCGCCGAAATCCACCCCCATGCTCTTGAACGAGTCACGCCCCAGCGCCATCGACTTCGGGGTTAGCGGTCCCCGGGTGCCGGTAACCGTCCGAAAACGGATGTGCCCGGGCGTGGACACGTTATGGAACAGATGGTCGTGGCCGAAGTCGTTGGCTATGTACAACTCCGGAAGCAGGTCGCCGTCCAGGTCGGCGGAACTGGCGGCAAGCGTCCAGCCGGTGGCGTCGGCGGGCGGAATCGCGGCGGCCTGTTCCTCGTACCGCGCCCTCGGCACCCCGCCGGTGTCGCCACCTGCCGTCCACCGCAGAATGTGTGCGCCGCCGCCGTTCTCGGCCCGCGACATCGAGTGGTTCATCTGCACGTCCGGCTGGCCATGTGGGTCCAGCACCGCGGAGTCGGGCCAATAGTTGAAGATGCCGATGTCTACGTGGCCGTCTCCGTCGAAGTCGGCGATCGCCGCGGCCTGGGTCTGCCACAGCTTCCCGTGATAACGGCCGTCGGAGCTATCCTGTGGAACGAGCTCGGTGGGAACGTAGGCGTCCGGACGAAGGGTGGTGGCTCCGGGCTTCGCCAGAAACAGAATCGGTGTGCGGCCCAGGTAGTAGACGAGCAGGTCCATTCGGCCGTCGGCGTTGAAGTCTCCCGGCACACAGCCGGCCGGCGCCATCGTGTCGTCTACAGGTAGCGGGGCCGGATCGAGCACGAACGGCGCGTACCGCGTGCCCGTGTTGGGCGCGGGCGTGACGATGACCGAGTTGCTGCGCGAGTCGACGACGCACAGGTCGCCCGCGGCGCCCCTGCCCGCGAGGTCACTGACGGCGATCCCGGCACCCACCGATGAAATCCAGCCCTGGATCTTCTTATACGCCGGATTGACCTGCCGGATGTGCCTGTGCGGCAGGCCCGGCGGCAGCGCAATGTGCTGCTGCGTGAAGTGGAACCGCTCGGCCATCTGCGTCCGGGTGGCCTCGGAGGCCTCGGGCAGCCGCGCAACCAGGTACAACGCGGCAACGAGGGCTACGACGAACGCGCCCGGGAGAAGCCGACGGAGAGTTCCGGGTGACGGCGGTTGCAAGAATCCTCCTCGCGCCAGGCGCGTGAAGTTTCAATCCGTCACGAACCTGACGGTTGGAAATCCGGGGACCACTCGCCTGCTATTGACAGTTTCCTCCGGTTCTCGGGGCACCACCAGAGGTACAGAGGGGTAATTTGTATGCCGGACGGGACGAAACTATCCTATGAGGCGGCCCGCCGTAGCATTGCGGGCTCAAGGGTCGTCCCGGCCTTCCCGGCATGGAGGGGGGATGCATGTCCAGCCTGTGGCGGGCGCTTCGGCGACGCATCATGACGCCGAGCATGTCGCAGACCCGGCTCGACGTGCGCGGCTTTCACACCAAGGATCCCGAGAGTCGGGAGCTGCTTGAGGCCATCGGGCGAAGCTTTCTCACCGGGTTCGGTTACGCGGCGGGGGCCCGGACGCCCGCAGACGCGGAGTGGCAACTCGAGACGGTGGATCGGCCGTTTCGCGGCTTCGCCTACGAGGGGGCCGCCATGGGATTCACCATCCTGGACGGACTGCGGCTGGGGGGCGGCGGATCCATTCAGCAATTCCTCGCCGGCCGCGCCGAGCCTCACGTGTACATGGTGCACATCGGTGTCGGGTGGGGGCTTGCCCGGCTACCGCGCTGGCGCTGGGCGAAGGTGATGCCGACCGACCCCTTCATGCGCTGGTTCGTCTTCGACGGCTACGGCTTCCATCAGGCGTACTTTCACACCCGGCGCTACGTGCACGAGCGGCACCGCGAGGAGCCCTTCCGCGGCCCAGGCGGCGTGATAGAGCCCTACGCCAATCGCGCGATCGATCAGGGCATCGGCCGCGCATTATGGTTCGTGGCGGGCGCCGACGTCGACAGGCTGATCTCGATTCTTGACAGCTACCCCCGCGAGCGACGCTCCGACCTCTACAGCGGGGCGGGACTGGCCGCGAGTTACGCAGGCGGCGCGGATGAGACGGAGCTTTCATCGCTGCGCGACCGGGCCCGGGAGCACCGCGCCAGTGTGGCCCAGGGATCGGTGTTCGCCTGCGAGGCCCGGGTGCGGGCCGGGCTGGTGACGCCGCACACTCGGCTGGCAGCGCGCGTGTTCTGCGGCATGTCGCCGGAGGACGCGGCCGCGGTGGCCGACGAGGCAATCGTCGGTCTACCGCCGGACGGCGAAGTTCCCGCATTCGAGGTGTTTCGGCAGCGTATCGCCGCCGAATTCGGCGGCGGGCGACACTGACCGCCAGCATCTCCTGGCGCCCGGGCCGAGTTCGACAACTTCCTGGAAGTTGTCAAAATGTTGCATTCGTAACAAAGCTCAGCCTTTGACCGATCTCCTCGTGCATCGGCAACGCACGAACCGTATGCCCAATCACGTGTTCGTGTCTCATTGCTCAAACTCGGGAGAAGCATGAACACACCAGCCAGCTGGTATCCAGACCCCGAGTACCCAGGTCATTTCCGTTACTGGGACGGAAGGATATGGACCGCACACCGCGCGCCTCTAGCAGCATCAGCACCGAGTGCGCAGCCAACGAATCTCGCCAAGGTGGACAGCCCGACCCAGCCTGCCGCGGCAAAGATTCCCCTGCTAGGCGCACGTGCACGGGCCATGGAGTCGGCCAACGAGGTTATGCGGCTACGCGGCGAGATGGCGCGGTTGGGCATGCTCTCCGCTTTAGAGCTGGCGGCCGAGAAAGAACGGCTCGCAAAGGACATCAAGGAACAACGCGCCGACGTGGAGCGCCAGCAGGCCGCGCTCGAGACTCGATTAACCGAGCTTCGACAGCGGATCGTGGTCACGGAAGAAGTAGCTGTACTACAGGAAGCCGGCATCTACGAATACAAGCATCCCCTGAGCGACTCCGTTGCGTATCGGAGGGAGATCGAGGAGCTGCGGGAGAAGATTAAAATTATGGTTCGCAAGGACGGAGGCGCCATACAGGCGGCGCAGGATTGGAGTGTCAACGGTTCCCAGGTGCAGGGCCGGAAGATGATCAAAGATTTCTCCAAGCTCATGCTGCGGGCGTACAACGCGGAGGCGGACAACCTCGTCCGTGGGCTTAAGCCGTTCAAGCTCGATTCAGCCAAAGAACGGCTCGACAAGGTTGCGACCAGCATCGCCCGGTTGGGTTCAACCATGAGCATCGCTATCTCGCTGCCATATCATTGGCTACGCCTGCGGGAGCTGGAGCTTGCGGCCGACTTCCAGCAAAAACTGTCCGAGGAAAAAGCACGTGAACGGGAGGAGCGGGAACGCCTACGCGAAGAACGTAAAGTCCGACAAGAGATCGAACGCGAACGCGAACGACTAGAGAAAGAACGACAACACTACGTCAATGCGCTCCGCGGCATAACTGACGAAGCAGCCACGAAACGTCTACAAGACAGTCTCAAGAAGATCGAAGAGTCCATCGAAGATGTCGATTACAGGGCTGCGAATGTACGGGCCGGTTATGTTTACGTAATCTCTAACGTGGGTGCGTTCGGCGACAGCATGGTGAAGGTCGGCATGACTCGACGGCTCGAGCCAATGGACCGTATCCGGGAACTCGGCGATGCCTCGGTGCCGTTCAGGTTCGACGTTCACGCACTGTTCTTCTCGGCCGACGCGGTGGGTATCGAGGCCGAGATGCACAGGCGCCTAGACGATCGCAGAGTAAACCGGATCAATCTTCGGCGGGAGTTCTTTAAGGCCACTCCGGCGGAGGCCCGCGATCACCTCAGTCAGCTTGCGGGAGAACTGCTGACATTCGAGGAAGTACCTGAGGCGCTGGAATATCACCAGAGCATGACCGTGGAGCGCCATACACAGCCTGCGTTGGACAGGTAAATCAGGCGACAGGACACCCTGCTGACCAGACTGTCGGACATTTAGATGGACAAAAAACTCGACGAAATCTAGCATCAGCCTCGCTGCAGACGACCACGTCGTCCCTGGTGAATACACGGCTACGACGCTTGTGGTGGGAAACTACCGCGGTGCCCCGCCCGAGGACATCCCATTCCTCATGGACAAGCTCGTTCACTGGCTGAACGAACTTATGGCGCCGACAAGCGAAAGGCCGGAGAACCTCCGATTTTTTCAAGCCTTCTTAGCAGCCACTCTCGGTCATCTCTACATCGCTTTGATACATCCCTTCGGGGACGGAAACGGCAGGACCGCACGCTTGTTGGAGTGTGCGGTCCTGACCCAATCCGGGCTCGTACCGTGGGTCTCGACGAACTTGCTATCGAACCATTACAACCGGACTCGTACGGAGTACTACCGCAGACTCGACGCGGCATCGAGACATGGAGACGTCCTAGGATTCCTGCGCTATGCGGCGGAAGGATTCGTCGACCAGCTGCGCGAGCAGATCGCAACCGTGCAGAGGCAGCAGCTACAGGTCTCATGGATCAATTACGTGCACGAAAGGTTCGAAGAGCAACCGAATACCGAGCCCGCTACCCGCCAACGCAAATTGCTATTCGCCCTCGACCCAGGCGGGAGCCCCATCGATTCGCTGCGGAGGCTCACGCCGGAGTTAGCCGAGCGGTATGCGGGTAAGGAAAGCAAAACCGTGACTCGCGACGTGAACAAGCTGGTCGAGCTCGGACTTGCGGAGAAGACCGGCAGCCGCCAGCTTAGGCCTCGGATGGAATTGATCGAGGCGTTCATCCCCGGCCGATCGGGAACACCGGTGCGAGCCAGCTTACGCAAGTAGGCCTGTCGGCAACCTCGCGTTTCCTACTGCACGTCATATGTCCGGAGGAGGCCTGAATTTACAGTGTCCGCACCCAGTTGCACAGGATCGCCGCACCAACGTCACCCGACTTCTCGGGATGAAACTGCACGGCGGAGACAGGTCCGGCCTCCACACCGGCCACGAAACGCTCGCCGTGATGCGCATAGGTGACGACCGCGTCCGAGCTCACCAGCTGAGCGAGGTCATCGCATGCCGCATAGGAGTGCACGAAGTAGCAGCGATCGTCCGGCCCGATGCCGGCAAACAACGCGCTGTCCGTCGAGGATTGCACCGTGTTCCACCCCATGTGCGGCAGCCGGGGCGCGTGCAGCCTGCGCACGTCGCCGGGTAATACACCGAGTCCAGCGGCCGTGATGTCGTGTTCGGTGCCGCTGTCGAACAGCACCTGCATTCCGACACAAATCCCCAGTAGCGGGGTTCCGTCAGCAATGCGGGACTCGACGATCTTGTCCCCGCCCGACGCCAGTAGGCCGTCGATGCAGGCCGCGAAGGCGCCCACTCCAGGCACGACCAGGCCGTCCGCGCGCTGCGCCTCGTCGCGATCGGCGCTCACGCTCACCTCGGCACCGGCGCGCCTCAGCGCCCGTTCCGCGGAGCGAAGATTTCCGGAACCGTAGTCCAGCACGACGACAGTGGGTTCAGCGCTCATAGCACACCCTCGCAGCGGGGCACACTGCCCTCGTATGAATCGGACATGAATACATCCTGACAAATACCTTAGTACCGAGGCATTCTGGCACTGCTAACCGAAGCACAGTCCTATGGCGTGATTGCATGGGCTCTAGCAGCTTTGGTACATTACCCCCTCCGCGCTCTAGTGAATCGGTTGATTACTGCGAGCGAACCACCTGCCGGGCATATTCATCGAACACAGCCAGCAACCGGTCATTCTGTTCTGGTCGACCCACAGAGATGCGCACACACCCAGGCACCGCACTACTGCGATCTCGAATCTTGATCTGGTTCTCCTCCATCAGACGCACCAGCAGCTTGGGGTCAGTGGTCCGCAGCAGCAAAAAGTTGGCATCGCTGGGATAGATCTGCTGTACCGCCGGCGAAGCGTTCAACGCCTGCTCGAGCGCATGCCGATCGCGGAGTATCTGTTCACGGAGATGTTGTGCGTATTTAATGCCTTCCGGAGACATAGCCTGAGTAACCGCGCGAATAGCCGAAACGGTCAGCGGGTAGGGCGCATGGATGCTGCCTACGAGGCTGATGACCTCTGGGTGCGCGATCATAACCCCGCAGCGCTCTCCAGCGAGTGCGTTCTCCTTCGACACC
Organism: Mycobacteriales bacterium; assembly: GCA_036268755.1. GTDB lineage: Bacteria > Actinomycetota > Actinomycetes > Mycobacteriales > QHCE01 > DATATO01. The sequence goes on from DATATO010000301.1 coordinate 16,548, forward strand.
GTACGCAGCACGACCACGTTTGAATGTTCGGCGATTTCGGTGCTAAACGACGGTTGCCCGGAATATGCCACGTACGTCTCATCGACCACGACCAGCGCCTGACCGGTCAGGTTCCGGCTCAATTCCAGCACGTCTTCTCGCCGCAGCAGATTACCGGTGGGATTATTCGGGGAGCAGACGAAAACGAGCTTGACGTGAGGGTCCACCCGGCAGGTGTCGAGAA
>DATATO010000302.1:0-3032 GCA_036268755.1 Mycobacteriales bacterium
CGACGGTCGGATCAAGACCTTGGCGGATTCGCTACATACCCCACAACTTGAGGCGGGATATCTCACCGATGAGGTCGTCGTGTCGGAGGTCACCGATCTACTGCTAGTCATCGTGAATCGGTTCCGTGAGTACGTGCGAAAGACCGATGAGCCCGACCCGGTAACGCAGGACCTGCTCATCGCTACTACCCAACAGCTTGAGCAGCAGCATTGGATGTTTCAGGCAATGACAAGGTAACTCGGTCGTAGGTCGCCTGGGATCTTCGCATAAAGAACTTTTCGCCTAATGCGCAATACCTAGTGCAGTTCGCCGTCGAACGATGGAGGATATGTGCCATGGCGAATGGTGGCGATGAGCACTTTCTATCTTTCAAGAATCAGGCTTCCCAGCCGACATTTGATCAAGTCATGCGAGGTTATGACCGCAAGCAGGTTGACCGATTCGTGGCTGTCATTGAGGCTGAACTCACGGCGCTTGCCAAGCATCGTGACGAGCTGTTCAACCAAAATGAGTCGTTGAATGCCAGGCTTCGCGGTATCGAGAGCGATACCTCGATCAAGCGGCCCCCGACAGTGGTGGAAAACCCGTCGTATCGCCACCTGGGTTCCCGGGTCGAGCAGATCCTCACTCTGCTCGACGACGAGGTGCTCGAGGTTCGGCAGCGTACGGACCGTGAGCTAGCCGACCACCGGGCCAAGATCGAAAAGGCCGAGGCCGAACGCCGGGCAGCCCTGGAGAAGGAGCTGGCCGGTCAGACCAGGACTGCTCATCAACTGGTGAAAGACGCTCGCGAGCAGGCGGAGAAGCTGCGCCGCGATGCCGAAGCTCAGGCTGATCGCCGACGAAAGGAACTGGACGCCCGTACGGAGCGCACGCGTGGGGACGCCGAGCAGTACGCGGCGGAATTGAAGGAAAAAGCGGACCGCGAGACCAAGGAGCTTCGCCGTCGCGCCCGAGAGGAGGCCGACGCGTTGTTGGCGAAGTCTCGCGCGGATGCGGCCCGTCAGCGGGATGCGTTGGCGAAGGAGATTGCCGAGTCCGAGGAAAAGCATCGGCGTATCAAAGAGGAAATTCGTCAGATGCGCGAAGCCGTTCGGCGCATCGCGGGCGGTTCGCTCGACTTGTTCAAGGAAACAGACGGCGCGGACGCCGCGCCGGGCGTCGGCCGGCAGGCCGGTTACGACAACGCCTGACGCCAAGCCATCGGCTTACCGCGCAAACCGTGCGCGAGGCATCGAGTACCGTTGCGGCTCCGGGTCGAGTGGCGGTGTGGCGTACGACGCTGTGCGAATCTACCGGATCGCCTAATGTATCCCGATGACCTCCACCGATAGGCCCGTTGCCCTCGATCGGATTGCCGCAGTGCTGTGCGACATGGACGGCACTTTGGTGAACTCTGACGCCGCGGTCGACCGATGCTGGGATCGGTGGTGCGAGTTGACCGGTACTCCCCGGGAGCGTGTTCGGCCGATTGCGCCCGGGTTGACATCCCGGGCAACTATTCGCCAACTGTTTCCCGACATGGGCGAGGCTGAGCTAGATCGCAGCGCGCAGCTGCAGCTCGAACTGCAATACGGCGACCTGGCCGACACGGTCGTCGCTGTCGGCGCACACCGACTGATCGAGGTCATGACAGAACGCGGGATGCCGTGGGCCGTGGTGACCAGTGCCGACCGTCGGCTTGCCGAGGTCAGGTTGCGGGCCGCGGGAATCGTCGCGCCACTTCTGGTGACCTCCGAGGACACGGCTCTCGGGAAACCCAGCCCCGACTGTTACTTGTTCGCCGCGGACAAGCTCGGGGTCGATCCGACCCGGTGCCTGGTCATCGAGGACGCGGCGGCCGGCGTCGAGGCCGGCCAGGCGGCTGGTGCCGCGGTCGCAGGGCTACGAGGCGTGGGCGGCGATCTCCCGATCCCGGACCTGGGTTATCTGGCGCAGCTGTTCGCATCGAGGCCCTAGACTGCGGGTTTTAGCGAGCCCTACAGATAGCGTACGGCGGTCGGGGAACAATCCGATGTCCCGCGGCGTTGCCGGAGGTGATCCGGGGAACACCTAGCCGTCCGGGAGGGCCATCATGACGTACAGCGCAGTCGAGTACACCGAATATGGTGATTCCAGCGTCCTCACCCTGGTCCAGCGGGAATCATTGACCGCCGGTCCCGGCCAGGTACGGCTTGCTGTGCGGGCGGCCGGTGTGAATCAGTTCGACTGGAAGGTCCGGCGTGGCCTGATGGCCGATATGACTCCGGCGCACTTTCCTGTGGTACCCGGTGGAGAGGTCGCCGGAGTGGTGGATCAGGTCGGCGAGGGCGTCACCGAGTTCGCCGTGGGTGACGAGGTGTTGGGTCGGGCGCCCTCCGGTAGTTACGCGGAGTCGGTCCTTGCCCCTGTCGATTCGTTGGTCCGCAAACCCGCCAATGTCTCCTGGGAGGTGGCCGGGGGTCTGCTGGTAGTCGCCGGGACTAGCTACCGGGCTCTGGCGTTACTGAAGGTTGCCGCCGGTGACACCATCGTGATCAACGGTGCCAGCGGTGGGGTGGGGACGATCGCGGTACAGACCGCGGTGGCTCGCAGCCTCACGGTTATCGGGACTGCCAGCGAGACCAACCACAATTACCTACGTTCGCTGGGTGCCGTCCCGGTGGCATACGGTGACGGGCTGATAGAACGCGTCCGCGCCGCGGCGCCGCAGGGTGTGTCCGCTGCGCTGGATATTGCCGGTAGCGGGGTGTTGCCACAGCTCATCGAGCTTACCGGGCGCGTCGACAAGGTAATTACGATCGCCGACAGGGATGCGAACCGGTATGGCGTCCGTTTCACGGGCGGCGCCTCCGACGAGGAGATTCCGGGCGCACTCGAGGAAGTCGTGGGGCTGGTCGCGGCAGGCAAGGTTACGCTTCCGATTGCGCAGGCCTTCCCGCTAGCCGAGGCCGGGAAGGCGCAGGACGTTAGCGAATCCGGCCATGTCCGCGGCAAGCTAGTTTTGGTTCCGTAGTCGCCATGAGGGTTATCGTGTTCGGCGCCACCGGAG
>DATATO010000303.1:0-3104 GCA_036268755.1 Mycobacteriales bacterium
TCGCTGGGCAAACCCAACTCGGCATACCAGCCGGCGACCCGGTCGCGGCTCTCGCCGGGGCGAAGGCCGCGGCCGAGTTCACCGCGATCGACCATCGCGGCCAGGCAGGCGACAAGCCGATCGTCCAGGTCGATCCCGAGCGGGGTGGGCGACGCACCCAGCCTCGATTCCAAATGGGTCACCAACGGCTCAACCGAATCGTGCGAGGCCTTAATCTCGAATTGAAAGCCATCCGAGGAACCATCGACGGGCATGCGGGACTCGACGAACAGTATGTGCCGATACGGCGCCCACAAGGTCAACGTCAACTCGAGGCTGTAACCGTCGACCGGTGCGGTGTCGACGAGTAGTGTCTCGCGCCGATGCGTCCCGCCGGTGAGATGGGCAATCCCGGCCTCGGCACACCAAGCCGCGAGGCGATCGCGGCTTCCGGCCTGCCCGAGGCCCGCCCCGAGCTCGTCTCGCGTGACGAGGGCCGCCACGGCGGCTATGAAGATATCTTCCGGGTCGGGGTCCTCGGCGGCGGGCAGCCCGGCCTTGTCCCGCAACAGAGCCGCTAGGCCGGCGAGGGAGGAATATCCCATCGACGTGGTGTATTCGTAATCCGGATCGTCGACCGACCGATATTCCTCACCAAAGATGAGGCCGGACTGGTCAGCAGCATGTCCGGGGCGAAACCGCACGGCCAGTGTGGAAACACGGCCGCCGGCAGCCGCCCCTGAATTCCACAGAAAGAAGTGCTTACGAGAGAGGCGGCGGATCTTTCCCGCGTGATCCACCGCCACCAATTCATGCGATGCCCCCGCCCTGTCACACCATGCCGTAATCGTGTGACAGATCGTCCAAAGATCGGGGTCTTCGCGTGATATCAGCGCCGTAACGCCCTCAACCAGGACGGACTCGGGATCTCGGCTTGGGGACTGCGCCACCTCGCCCTTGAGCCGCTCCAGCAGAAACGCTACCGCCGAGCCTGGGAGGCGGACCAGACCGGCCTGCTCCGCGCCGGAACCGTCCGCCCGTTCATGTGCGGCGCGAAACTCCAGGTCGGAGTCGGAATCGGCTGGAAAGTTCAGGGATAGCACGAGCACCCGCCCGTCCGGGCGGGCCGCGCGCAGCAACTCATGGCGGCCAGGCATGCAGCTATGTTATCGGGATTCACCTAAGCGGCAAGCTTCCGCACAGTGGCGATTTTCAGTGCAAAATGATGGGAATTATCCTTTACCGGCTGGGAATCGTGACGGAGATAAAATCCGACGGCTTGGCTCGTCAAGCTGCGGCCGGTCCGCGAAATGCGTTGGGGGTCCAGGCGTAGCTTGGTGGGATCGATACGGAATGCACGAGGGGACGCGAATGCGAGCGATAGTCCAAACCGAATTCGGCGGCCCCGAGGTACTGCACGTGGCGGACGTGCCCCGGCCGCAGCCGCTGCCGACCGAGATTTTGGTTCAGGTGATCGCGGCGGCGATAAACCCCGTCGACGCCCGCACTCGGGCCGGCGGCGGCGTCGCGGACATGCTGGGCGGACCGCCCTACATTCTGGGCTGGGACATCTCCGGCGTGGTGGAGCAGGTGGGCTGCGGCGTCACCACCATTGAGGTCGGCGACGAAGTCTTCGGCATGCCCTGGTTCCCGCACCAGGCCGGCGGGTTCTCCGAGTACGTGGTGGGGCCCACTCGACAGTTCGCCCGGAAGCCGAAAACCCTGGATCACAACCATGCCGCGGCCGTGCCCGTCGCGGGATTGACGGCCTGGCAGCTGCTGACCGAGACCGCGCCGGTGCAGCCCGGGCAGCGGGTGTTGATTCATGCCGCCGCGGGCGGCGTCGGGCATCTTGCGGTGCAGATCGCCAAGTACCTGGGCGCCTACGTCATCGGAACGGCGAGCGAGGCCAAGCATGCGTGGCTTCGGGAGCTGGGCGTGGACGAGCTCATCGACTACCGAACCGTGCGCTTCGAGGAGGCCGTGAAGGATGTCGACCTGGTGATCGACTCACTGGGCGACAAGGCCGACATGACCAGCACCCGATCGATGAAGACCCTGCGGCCGGGCGGCACCATCGTCACCGTCCCCTGCACCTCGCCCGAGCTGCAGGCGGCCGCAAACCTGCACAGCGTGATCGCCAAGCCGTTCCTGGTCGAGCCTGACGGTCGGTCGCTGGTCATCCTGGCCGACCTGATCGACAAGGGCCACCTGACCGTATGGGTGGAGGAGGTCTTCCCGTTCAAGCAGTTCGCCGAGGCCCACCGGCGCCTGGAGTCCGGACGCACCCAGGGCAAGCTGGTCGTCCGAATGGGCTAGCCGGGCGCGAGCCCCCTCGGACGGCTGTGGACCATACTTACCCGATTTGTGAGTGGTCGGGGCGGGCTAATCTTCATATTGTGAGCAAATCCGACCCCCGTGCCGCCGCGAAGACCGTTGCCCGTGTCCGCCTGCGGCGGGTACTCGCCGAGGCGGGGCTTGCCCACTACGCAGATGACGCTGTGTTGATGCGTCTCGGTCCCAATGCGACCTTCCGCGTGGGGGCCGACCTCGAGATCCTGGCGCGCATCGCGAACCCGGGAAAACTCGCGGAACGGGCGGCCAAGGCGGTTCGTCTGGGCCGCTGGTTCGCGGAAGTGAACGCACCCACGATACGACTTGCACCTGGGCATTCCGCGCCGATACTGCTCACTGAGGGCGACAAGGTTCTCGCGGCGTCACTGTGGCAGTACGTACAGCCGGTCGATCGTCCGGTCACGGGCGAGGAAATGGCGGCCGCACTCAGAGAATTCCATTCGCTCTCCGGGCGGTTACCGGAGGACCGGCTGGAACTCCCCACGTTTAATGCGTTCAACGACATCGAGGCGCGGCTCAAGCAGGCGAGCGAGGAAGGAAGCATCACAGCGGCCGACTTCGACTTTCTCATGAATAGGTCCGCCGGACTACGGACGGAACTAGCGAATAGCTCGGTAAAAGGCGATCTCGACCTATGTCACGGCGACGCGCAAATGAACAATTTGATCATCGATCGAACCGGGCGGGTGCTGTGGTGCGATTTCGACGCCACCGAATTGGGGTCCTTCAAGTACGACTTGGCCTGCATAGTTACTGCTCACAATCGTTTC
>DATATO010000304.1:0-7717 GCA_036268755.1 Mycobacteriales bacterium
CCGGAGGCTCCAGGCGGATTCAGGCTCGAACACGATTCCATCGCCGGGTCGATAATTCTCCGCAACGATCTGCATGGCGGCACGGTGATCGCCCACCTGATACGACGCTGTGGCGTTGCTGCCGTCGACGATGCCGTAGCCTACGGCGCCGGGCCGTCGAATCGTCTGCTGGGCGGGGACAACCAGAATCGTCACGATAACCAGCATCATGCCGATCCGGAGCCAGCTACCGGCCACCGCCACCGCCGCCAGGATGCACCAGGCGATCACCGAGAACATCACGTATCGCGGCATCCACAGCGCCGTGAACAGGCCCAGCAGGTAGAGCACGGCCGCCGGAACGACGGCCATGACCGCGAGATATCGGACACGATCGCGATATCGGTGCTTGGCCAGCAACGAAATCCCAATGAGGAACCAGCCGAGAGCCGGCGCCCACACCACCTCATTGGGGAAGCTTCGCAGCGTAGCCCAGCTGGTTCCCGGCAACCAACTCAACTGACTGCCACGCTGTAGGAACCCGAGCACGACAAGCGGAATACTCGGCACCACCGCGGCGCCCACGGCAGTTCCCCAGCGGATCGCGGTCCGACGATGAGACACCTCGTCGGGAAACCGGGGCGCACGCCACCATCGGTATCCGACGGCGACGCCATGCGCGATCAACAGCAACAGGGCCAGCAGCTGGGTAAGGCCGAGCAGCGCGACAGCAACGCCGTAGGCGACCCAGCGACTCCGGCTCGGCGTCTCCAGCGCCCAAACCAGCAGCAGCGTGGCGGCCGCCGCGAACATCAGCGCGAGCCCGTAGGGCCGAGCCTCCTGCCCGTAGCGACTCACGGTGGGCAAACCGGCGAACAACAGTGCGGCAAGCAGCGCGACCCTCGAGTCGAAAAGCCGCCGCGCCAGGGACGCCACGATCGGAACCGTCGCGATGACCGCGAGGATTGACGGCGCCCGCAACATAAGCTCGGAGTCACCGAAGGCCTGCACCCAGTAGTGCATGAACAGGTAGTACGGCAGCAGCACGCCGTCGATGTGCCCCGCCAGGGCAAACAACTCGCTCACCGAGCGGGTACTGGCGTCCCAGGTGGCAGGCTCGTCCCAGTCCAAGACCGGCCGCCAGGCCTGGTAGGGCACCAGCACGGCCGCGAGCAGGGTCGGCAGCCACCAGTAGGCATGCCGCATGGCCAACCGCCACGGGGCCACCCGGACAGTCCGCTCGGTGCTCGGGTCCGCCACCACCTGGCCTCGAGACAGCGTAGATGTCGTCATATGCAAACTAATGGTTTACCCAACCGCCGACGGGACGGCATGTCATCCGCGTCGACCATGTGAGGTTTCTTCGGGCTAGCTTGGCAACGAGTTACTCGGTACTACAGTTATACGCGTGACCATGACCATCAGCGGCCGGCCCCAACCCCTCATCACGCCGAGGCCCGCGGCTCCGTCGCTACAACTCGTTGAGCCGGGTCTCGTCGACTATAGACAAGCGTGGGAACTACAGCGGGAATTGCATGCACAGCGCAGGGCGAGCGAACGCGACGATACGGTCATCCTGCTTCAACACCCTAGCGTGTACACCGCGGGCAAACGCACCGCGCCGAAGGATCGACCGCAGGATGACACCCCCGTGGTGGAGGTGGACCGCGGCGGCCTGATCACCTGGCATGGCCCCGGTCAGCTGGTCGGCTATCCCATCATCGAGCTGCCTCGCCCGCTGGACGTGGTCGCCTACATTCGCCGCATGGAGGGCATGCTTATTGACGTTTGCGCCCGGCTGGGGCTCGCGACTATCCGCATCGAGGGCCGGACCGGGGTTTGGGTGCCGGGAGACGGCACAGGACCAGACCGGAAGGTGGCAGCGATCGGGGTACGGGTCAGTTTCCGGATCACGCTGCACGGCTTCGCACTCAACTGCAACCCGGACCTGGCCGCATTCGACAAGATCGTGCCGTGCGGCCTGGACGACGCGGCAGCCACGTCACTGTCCGCAGAGCTGGGCCGCCCGGTGACCGTCGACGAGGTGCTGCCGCTGGTTCGCCCACGGTTGGAGATGCTGCGCAACGTCCCCTCGCCCACCGCATGAGCGAACCGACATCCCCGCAACCGTCCGATCAGGCGCTCAGCGACTACGTCACCCTGGCCCACAGCGTCCACGTCAGCCTGGTGAGCTATACGCCCAGGGGCGTGGCGGCGCCGATCCGGACGCGGGTGGCGCCCTACGCCGGGCGGCTGGTCGGGATCGTCACCAGCCGGTCGGCGGCGCTGGAACGGATCCGGCTCGGCGACGATATACGATGCGCGCCGTGCGAATTGGACGGCAGCCTGCTCGCCGAACCGATCGCCGTCGCCGCCCGCACCATGGAGCAGGCCGAGCTTCCCGTCGTGAAGGTGGCGCTGGCGGCGAAGTACGGCTGGTGGATGCGGACTGGGCTGGCATTGCGGCGGCTGCGTCAGCTGCTATCGCTGCGCCGTACCACATACGTGGGCGTCGAGCTCAGCGTCGAGTAGGCCTTAGATGACCGGCGGCAGCGAGCTGGGCGCCGTTGGAGATGTGGACGGCGGTGGCACCGACGGCATACCTGTGGGTGGCACGATCGGAGTCGCTGATGGGACACCCAATGTTGAATCCACCGCGGCGGGCGCCAGCGCCGGATTGGCCAGCGAGGAAGCCGACGTTGTGCCGTGCAGGCCCTCGAGGCCATACAGACCCTCAAGAAAGGTGTCGATCAGTCGGTTGACGCGTTCAGGCGCCAGCAGTTGCAGGAAATGCCCCACCTCCGGCGTCATACCGAGTGACGTTTCGGGGCTAGTTCGCGCCAATCGACGCAGATCCGCGGGGGTGTTGGCCGAGGCAATGTAGTAGGTGGGGACCTCGCACTCGGCGATGGCCGCGTCGGAATCCCAGCCGTGTCTCGCCACCATCGTTCCCACGAGCACCCGCTGCGGGACACGCTGCATTTCGCCGAACACCCAGTCCCGAACCTCGACGTCGTCGGTGGGGAGGAACATGTCACGCTCGACGATGTTGTGCAGCGCCTCCATGTAGTGCGGCGTCTGCAGGCCGGAACTGATGCTCAACGTGGCGTATTCGGACTCCTCGGACACGGCGATCGGGCCGTCCAGCGCCACCACCGCGGATATCCGAGCCGGCGCCTGGCGGCCCGCCTCCACCGCCACTGCGGCACCAAGATCGTGCCCGACGAGGACGGGGTTGGTGAGCTCGAGCCGATCGGCCAGCCACAGCAGATCACCGGCGAGCCTGTCCATGCCGTAGTCGGTGTCGGACTCGTCACTGCCGCCGTGCCCACGCAGGTCGACGGAGACAACTCGGTACCGACCGACGAAAAACTCCTGTTGACGGCGCATAAAACCCTGATGCCCGCCCCAGCCGTGCAGCAGCACCAGTTCGCGAGGATTCTCGCCACCTGCCTCGGCGGGTATCTCGGTGTACGCCAATCGCACGCCGTCGCGCTGAGCATCTGCCATTTTCTAACCCCGGTCACTGTTGCGTTAGCGCCCGCATGACCGCGAACACGTGCTGCTTATTTTGCACATTGGAAGTGCGCCGGGGGCCGAAATTCCCAATCCGGCATCATTTCCCGGCCGATCTGGCACGCAAACGTGACGACGTTAGAGGTTCCCAGACACCCGCTAAGCTAAGGCCGTGACAGTCGAACCCTCCGGACGGAAACTGCTGCGCCTCGAGGCCCGCAACTCGCAGGTGCCGATCGAACGCAAGCCGCCCTGGATCAAGGTGCGCGCCATCATGGGCGCGGAATACACCGAGCTGAAGAATCTGGTACAGCGCGAGGGCCTACATACAGTGTGCGAACAGGCCGGGTGCCCCAACATCTACGAGTGTTGGGAGGACCGCGAGGCGACCTTCCTCATCGGCGGCGACCAATGCACTCGCCGCTGCGATTTCTGCCAAATCGACACCGGCAAGCCGGCCGATTTGGACCGCGACGAACCGCGCCGGGTCGGAGAAAGCGTCGCCACCATGCAGCTGCGCTATGCCACGGTCACGGGTGTCGCCCGCGACGACCTGCCCGACGGCGGGGCCTGGCTGTACGCCGAGACGGTTCGCCAGATTCACGAGCAGGTTACGGGTTGCGGAGTTGAGCTGCTGATTCCCGATTTCAATGCGGAGCCGAAGCTGTTAGGCGAGGTGTTCGACAGCCGGCCGGAGGTGCTGGCGCACAACATCGAGACCGTGCCCCGGATCTTCAAGCGGATTCGGCCCGGCTTCCGCTACCAGCGCTCGCTGGACGTCATCACCGCCGCCCGGCATGCGGGGCTGGTCACCAAGTCCAATCTGATCTTAGGGATGGGCGAGGAGTACCACGAGGTGGTCGAGGCGCTGCGGGATCTGCATACAGCCGGGTGCGAGCTCATCACGATCACGCAGTACCTGCGCCCCTCGCCCCGCCACCACCCGGTAGAGCGCTGGGTGAAGCCCGAGGAGTTCACCGACCTGGCCAAACAGGCCGAGGAGATCGGGTTCGTCGGCGTGATGAGCGGACCACTGGTGCGGTCCAGCTACCGCGCCGGCCGGCTATACCAGCAGGCGATCGCGGCCCGGCAGGAACAACCGCAGTAGGCACGTTCTCTCGACTGCCACCCTGCCGCCGAACGCAACGTCACGGCAGTTTTTCGGGCCCATAATGACCCTGTGGTTGCACTCGGGACTTTGTGGGCAGAATGGGCCGGGTGCGTTTCTGTCGAGTTCTTCGACGATAGGCCGATGCTCTAAACTGCGGTAACGCGACGCAAACAGCGCACGACCTACACAGGCACAGAAGGCACGGGCAGGCATGGCGACAAAGGCCGATAAACCAAAGTCCAAGTTCAAAGACCGGTTCGGTCAGCTGAAGCTAGCGTTCTCGTTCACGCGCAAGCACGACAAGTTGCTGGTGCCTATTCTGTTGGCCGCGTTCCTTATCGTGGCTGGGCTGGGAATTCTCGCGGCCTGGCTCACCGGGCAATGGCTACTCTTCACCCCGCTCGGTGTCCTGCTCGGCATTCTCGCCATCGTGATCCTGTTCGGTCGCCGCGTCGCCAAGGCCACTTACAGCGAGGTGGAGGGTAAGCCGGGGGCTGCGGCGGCGATCATGGAGAACATGCGCGGCAACTGGCGGCTGACGCCGGCGGTGGCCGTGACGCAGCAGCAGGATGTGGCGCACCGACTGATCGGCCGGTGCGGCGTCGTGATCGTGATCGAAGGATCGACAACTCGGCTAAAGAGCCTGATCGCGCAGGAAAAGAAGCGCGTCTCCCGGGTCTCCCCCGAGACCCCGATCTACGAGGTGTTCGTCGGCAACCGGGAGAACGAGGTCCCGTTGAAGAAGCTGCAGGCTCATCTGGTGAAGCTGCCGCGTAATATCACGCCGAAGCAAGTCAACAGCCTGGAGGGCCGACTCAGCGCGCTGGGCGTCCGGCCCCCGATCCCGCAGGGGCCGTTGCCGAAGGGCGCGAAGACCTCCCGTCGCTAGCCTGCGAAGACCTCCGGCATGAAACGGCCCTGGCACTCATCACCTGGATCGTATTTACTTGCCGTTCCAGGCGTGTAAAGCCCGAAGCTTGTCCCACGGCAGGTTCATCTTCTGGAAATCTTCGCTGAGACCCGCAGCAGCGTAGGGACTTTGTCCCCCACTAGGGGTTTCAAAGATAAACGCTGCCGGGTTCCCGCCGCAGTCTATGGCGTAGGCACCATACTTTTGCATAGCGACAAAAACGGCACGTTCGGCTTTGTTGAGGTTATAGCTGTCCGGGCTCAACGAAGGATCCAGTTGGACTCGTGTTCCCTCGGGAACGCCGCCGGCACCGGCGTACTGGCCGTCGGTTTTTTGTGCAGGAGCCCGAAGCTCGCCTGTCTTACAGAACGAGGTAGAGAACACCAAAGCATGGTCGATGGTCCCCGCCGTGATCTCTTTGGTGCGCACCACGCCGGCAAGCCGAGAAACGCCGGCCCCTATCGCGTTACCTACCCTGCCGTCTTGCTTATCTATCCCGGATCCGGTCCAGGGCCCGACAGCCCCGAAGGCCGCACTCGGCGAACCCCCATTCCAGTTGTACTACCAAAACTCGTACAGCTTTGCCGGCGAAGTTGCCCTGTCGATAACGACCATTGCGCCGTCGGTGCCCGAGGCGGGATGAAACTCTGGAGCAAGCGGGGCGGGATCGCTCTCGAACGGGCAGGGTCCCCAGTTCTCCGAACACGTGACTGGGTGCCGCGGTGTTCCCGCCGGGGCCTCGAACACGGTCACGCCGTATTCACCGGTGTCTGCGATGCCGCCCTGACTGAGGTTGCTCGTCATCGCAGCGGAATCTTGGTCTAGGACAGGATTGGTCGGGACCGGGCTGTTCCATGAGCTATCGGCGTCGAACGGCCGGTTGGTCGGGCCGGTAGATGCCGGTGCAGGCCCAATGGGTGCGGCTGGGACGGCAACGGGCTCGACCTTGGAAGGCCTCACAGGGGCGGGAACCACCTCTGCGGCCGGCACGTCCGAGGGGAGGCCCAGAGACGTCGGGGCGCCAGTCATCGGGGCCGATGTGGATAAAGTGGGCAATGCCGTGACGCTGGACGGCGGGGGCGACTCAGACACTGCCGTGACAGTCGAGGCCAGGGCCGAGGAGTCAGCAGCCGGTGTGGATCCTTGCTGCGCGACGACAAGGGCTATCACAGCGGCGATAGCGGCGATGAGCACCTTGAATACATTGGCATCGACCATGAACTTGTCCCCGTAACTGCGGGCCAAAGTGCTGAGGGTTTCTTTGGATGATAGGCGCCTTCCTTACGTGGGCTTAGCTTTCTGTACGAATCGATCCCTACGTCCAGTAAGAACTGCCGTTTCAGGCGACGCATGCACTTTGACGGCCGTTCCTAACACCGGGTGCTCTTGAGAGCAAAGATTTACCCTTTCAACGAGCGCACCACCACCGAATCGGCAGCTCGGTCGTGCAGGCCTCGTCCCTCTGGGTTGATGAGCAATGCCGGAACTACCAGTTGCAGCAGCATCGTTCTCAATGCCGCCCGGAGTAGGCCGAGGCGCCCCCCGCCCGAAAATCGGATGCACCGCAGACCCAGCAGACGCATGCCCAGAGTCTCGGCGAAGATACCGACGAAGCCGGTGTAGGCCACGAAGAACACAGCCGCGCTCAATAGGCCGGGTGGATTCGGGCGGGTGAACAGCGCCGCGACTCCGGCGCAGGCCGCGCAGTCGATCGCCAATGCACCCAACCGCCGACCGAAACCCGCACTACGCACTGTGGCCGGATCATTGACTGCGGTCGTTTCACTCACACGGAGCAGCTTATGCGACGCCGAGCGACACATCACCGAAGGCTGATCAGCAACGGCACCTCGTGTAACCTGCCGGAAACATTTCCGACATCGCGGGGCAATCCGGTATACCTACTCTGAGTAGTCAGGCGCTTACCCCGCGAGCCGTCGGACCCCATTCCTGTCACAGGTATGCGCTTCGGCGGCCTGCGTGTCGCCGTTCGCGTCATCAATCATGGGCAACACCATCAACGGAGGAAGAATGTTTGCCAGCCCCGAGGAGTTACTGAGCTATCTCTCGCGCGAAAACGTGCGATTTGTGGACGTGCGGTTCTGTGACCTGCCCGGGGTGATGCAGCACTTCAACGTACCTGCCGAGTTCGTTTCGGACGACATTTTCACCGACGGGCTCGCGTTCGACGGTTCTTCCAT
>DATATO010000305.1:0-17354 GCA_036268755.1 Mycobacteriales bacterium
AGGGGCTCCTCGAGCACGAGTTTGCGCGACTGTTGGGATTGATGCGGGCCGCCGGCGAGCGGGTGGAGCCGACCGATGTCGTGGGACGAGTGCGGGAACAGATGCACGCCTACTGCGACTTCGCCGTCGCCAACCCGGGACATTACCGGTTGATGTTGGGCGCCGGGCCGCACCGTGCGCGGGCGGGTGAGCGCACCGGGCCGTTGGTCGAGGTGATCGATGCACTGGCGGTCGGCTTTGGCCGCTGCGAGCGGGCGGGCCGTCCGTTGCGCGTGGATGTCCAACGCGCGGCGTTGCTGGTATTCGTCGGCGTGCACGGGCGGGTTGCGCTGCTGCACAGCAACTACAGCCCGGAAAACGCCAGAAGCGCCAAGGCATTCGTTGATGAGTTGATCTCACTCGTCTTCGCCTAGTAGTTCCCGTGACTTTGCTCTCGGGACATGGCAATCGCGGATGGCACTAACTAACATCTGAGACATAAGTTAGTTAACGACTGTTAGCCAAGTGGGGCGCGAGTGACGGCGATGGGCGCGACAACACGCGGCGGGAAGCAGCTCCGCTCCGCGAGCGAGCTGGGCCCGCACTACAAGTGGATCGCACTGACCAACACCACGTTGGGCATGTTGATTGCCACGATCAACTCCTCGATCACGCTGATCGCACTGCCGGACATCTTCCGTGGCATCGGAATCAGCCCGCTGGAACCGGGCAACACCAGCTACCTGCTGTGGATGATCATGGGTTACATGGTCGTCACCGCCGTGCTGGTGGTGGCGTTCGGGCGGCTGGGCGACATGTTCGGGCGCGCCCGCATGTACAACATGGGATTCGCGATCTTCACCGTTTCCTCCGTACTGCTGGCGGTCACCTGGTTCCACGGCGACGCCGCCGCGCTATGGCTCATCGGTTGGCGCATCGTGCAGGGCGTGGGCGGCGCATTCATCATGGCGAACTCCAGCGCGATCCTGACCGACGTGTTCCCGGCGAACCAGCGCGGCACCGCGCTGGGGATCAACGGGGTCGCGGCGATCGCCGGTTCGTTCCTGGGCTTACTCATCGGCGGGATACTGGCGCCGATCAACTGGCATCTGGTGTTCCTCGTCTCGGTTCCGATCGGCGTGCTCGGCACCATCTGGGCCTACCTCAAGCTCCACGACCTCGGCGAGCGCAAACATGCCCGCATGGACTGGTGGGGCAACGTCACCTTCGCGGTCGGGCTCATCGCGGTGCTGGTCGGCATCACCTATGGCCTGCAGCCCTACGGTGGACATTCCATGGGCTGGACCAGTCCCCTGGTGTTGGCCGGCATCGGCAGCGGTGTGGTGGTGCTGATCGCCTTCGTAGTGATCGAGACGCGCATCGCCGAACCGTTATTCGACCTGTCATTGTTTCGGATTCGGTCCTTCTGGGCCGGCAACCTTGCCGTCCTGATGTCCGCGCTCGCTCGTGGCGGCCTCCAGTTCATCCTGATCATCTGGCTGCAGGGTATCTGGCTGCCGCAGCACGGTTACAGCTTCTCCGAAACCCCGCTGTGGGCGGGCGTCTACATGCTGCCCATGACCATCGGCTTCCTGCTGTCCTCACCGATCTCCGGGGTGCTCTCGGACAGATTCGGCAGCCGCAAGTTCGCGGTGGCGGGGTTGCTACTCACCGCACTCTCGTTCCTGCTGCTCATCGTGCTGCCGGTGGATTTCGAATACTGGGAGTTCGCGGCCGTTTTGTTTCTCAACGGCCTAGGCATGGGGCTGTTCTCGTCTCCGAACCGAGCCGAGATCATGAACGCGCTGCCCGCCAACGCCCGCGGCGTCGGATCCGGCATGATGACCACCTTTCAAAACGCCGCCATGGTGCTCTCCATCGGGGTGTTCTTCAGCCTGATTGCCGCCGGACTGGCCAATCACCTTCCGACCGAGATGAACGCGGGGCTGACCGCCCACGGTGTCCCCGCCAGTTCCGCGCACCACGTGGCCGACCTGCCGCCCATCGCGGTGTTGTTTGCGTCATTTCTGGGCTACAACCCCATCCAGCAGCTCCTCGGCCCCGTCCTGCACGGCCTCCCCGCGGATCAGGCCCACTTTCTGACGGGCAGGGCGTTCTTCCCGCACCTGGTATCGGGGCCGTTCTCCGACGGGCTGGCTATCGCATTCTGGTTCGCCATCGCGGCGTGTCTGATCGGCACGGTCGCCTCGACGGCCTGCGGTCCGCTGCGCAAGCGGCATACCAGCATCGGCGGCGAGCTCGCCGCGGTGGCCGGCGAGTCAGGCGGCTTCTCCAGTGCCCCCGTCGACTACATGCCCAGCGCAATTACCGGCGTCGTGCGCACCGAAACCGGTACGCCGCCGTTCCGAGGTGTCCTGTTACTTACGAATATCAAGGGCCTACAAGTCGCCCGTGCGCCTGTGGCTGCCGACGGCCGATACGCTATCGATGAGGTCGAACCTGGTAGTTACACGTTGGTGGCCACCGCGAGCGGGTATGCGCCGCGGGTCGCGACAGTGCGGATCGGCGGCGCCACGGGCGAGGCATCGGGATATGAGACGCAGACGGTGGAGAACTTCCTGCTCGCCGGCACGACCGAGCTGGCCGGCACTGTGCAATCCTCCGCCGGCCCGGTAGTCGGGGCCGCAGTCGTCGCGATGGACGACGACGGTTCGGTGCTCAGCTCGGCCACCACGGACTCGGCAGGGCGTTTCGATATACCGCGGCTGCCAGGGGGCACGATCACCGTAGCCGCCAGCGCCCCCGGTCACGCGCCCGAGGCGATGCTGCTGCCCGAGCAGCTCAATCACCGTCGACATATCGCCATCTCGTTGCACTCGGTGACCTTGCTTGCGGGCACTGTGACTTACCGGGACGGCGCCGGAGTAGGGCACGTTACGGTCGCGGCCGTCGACGCCGGGGGCACGGTCGCCGGTACGGCAATCACGGACGGGAAAGGCCGCTACGAGCTACCCGGCCTGGTACCCGGTGACTACACCCTCATCGGGGCAAAGGGCCCCGTCGGCGTGCGCACCGTAACCGTCAACGCCGGCGAGAAAACCAACGTCGATCTCCAATTCGATGCCTCGACCGGCTGACTCCGTCGCTAGCGCTGCGGACCTCTGCCCGGGCGTGGCGGCGAGTCCCTGCGGTCGCTCTCATGCCGCGCCACCTGCGCAAAGAGCTCATGTGCGGCAATCGGCCGCGATAAATGTCGTACTGTTGTGATAGGCGTTTACCTTCCGAGCGTATTGGTGGGAAGACATGAAGGGCGACCGGGTAGAGATAGTCATAGACACGGGAAACGGGTCCAGCAGGTATGAGATCGCGGCGAGCCGTGCCGGGCGGCGGGTCGAGATAACCATCGGGCGCGGGGTGGTGCTGGTTGCGGAGGTCACCCGTTCCGGGACCGCGGTGCGGACCGCGCGCTTCATGGCAAGTCGGGTACTGGCGCTCGTGGAGCATCCGCAGGCAACCGGTCGAGCTAGTCGAGCATAGGTTGATAAAGACGCGCAGCACGGTGCCGGCCGACCCCTCGCATCAACTACCGGTGCATTACTTACGAGGCGTCCGATGGAGTGGTGGATCGAGCGAAGTTAGGGGTTAGCACTACGGCACTGGGACCGTCCAGGTGACAGCTGCAGGAGGTATTTTCCAGCATCTCATGCACGACACCTAACAACTCCACGCCTGGTTTACCGCCGAAACTGCGAATAAGCATTTCAACGTTTTCCTTGACGTCTTGAAGCGTCATTGGGGTGTCTGCTGGGTCGATATCCACGCTGGAACTCCCTGCACAAATAGCGGGCGGATACCTCCATCATGGTGGGGGCGTCCACCGCCACGTCACTCGGGGATTTAGCACCCGGGCATTTAGCTGGCGCGCCGCAGTTGGTTCGCCGCTTTAATATCGGCGTCCAGCGACCGGAGGGCTTGCATTTTCAGGCGAGAGTCGGTAACTCGCCGAACGGCGAGAAATCCGAGGTTAATTACTTCAGCCTGCGCGGCATTGGCTTCCTGATCGGTTTTAGCGGTGCGAAGCTTCGCCAAAGCGGCATATAGACGAGTACGAGTAGAGGACATGTTTAGTGCAACGTCCGGTTATGGAAATGGTTACGGGTTTCGGCGAAATTAAGCATCTTTTTCGTATTTCGCCCGTTTTAGTAAGAAAGCGGTGCCGTAGCCCGCTCGCAATATGTCAGCCTTGAGCCGTCTTGTTGGGAGGCGCCGTCGCCGTATTCCGACGCATTAGCATGGCGACGCAGCACTGCATCAGCAACGGCATGGCTATGACGACGGGAACCATATAGATCAGCCAGAAGCTGACCCCGGTGACGGCGACGAGAAACAGGATCGCCAATCTGGCTGCCAACAACACGACCGCCGGCAACAACGTCAGCTGCCGCCGAATCGTCAACCGCAGGGCAGCCCGCTCCCGAGGCGGCAACGAACGACGCAGCTTGATAAACCACGCCTGCCAGCCGATCATGCAGACCGCGGCGGCAATATGCACGGAAAGGCTGGAACTCCGCCAATCCCCCCACTGCGTTATTGTGGCAACCACGCCGACACACAGCGCGGAGACCACCAGCGAAACCCAGGGCAGGATCAACATCCGCCACGCCCTCAACACCAGGAGGCTCGGAAGTTCGCGCCCCTCAGTCGGATCGAGCACCTCGGAATTGAGTAATCCCCGAAGCCGGTCGACATCGGACTGCGTCTCCACCCCGAATGCGGCACGCATCCGCAATGCCAGCGCGTGGTCAGGCCTGAGCCGCAACGCCTCTTCCAACGCCTGTTGCGCGGTCGCCGGGTCGCCCGCGGACTGAGAGCATCGGGCCAAATACACATGGCTGTCTGGATCGTCTGGTTCCAATGAAATTGCGCGGGAGGCGGCGTCGGCACCCGCCGCGAACTCGCCGGCGTGGTAGGAAACTATGGCCTGGGTATTGAACGACTGCGGCGAGAGCGGGGCCAGCTCGAGCGATGTCTCCGCGGCCTGCCTGGCCTCCTCGTGATTCCCCAGATTCGACAGGGATATCGCGTGAAGCCGGTAGCCCACCGGGGACGTAGGTTCGGCGGCTATCGCCGCGGCCGAGGCAACCACGGCTTCGGAATGTCGATCGGCGTCGCTCAGGACCTGGGCCAGGGCGCGCAGCAACATTCCGTCTTCCGGGGTATCGGCCAGCCCCCGACGAATCAATCGCTCCGCCTCGGCCAACCTACCCACGTCACGAAGCAGGTTGGCCCGGGTCAGAAAATTGTCCGGCTCCGGCATGGCACCTCCGACCGTCTCACCGCGGCGGCGACGGTCTCCGCCGTACCCTTGGAGTGTCCCGGCCGGTGGGTGTGCGCGGCGAGACAGGGTCCGCGCCACGGGAGGCCGGTCGGGAGGGCTTGCGTTCCTTAGGCGACTGACCCTTCCGCGGCACGTTCAACGGATACGGCCTAGGCAGCGGCGCTCGTGTCAGCGCCGGCAGCGGCGAAGGCATCGGAAGCCGCATCAACGGGTATAGCTCCTGGAGCACGAGCTCCGCAGCCTGTCCGGGGTGGGCGGTGATCCGTTCCCGGGGTGGCGCGAGGTCCGGATCGAAGCTCCGCAACGTGGATGCGAGCGTGGCGTCGAGCCGATCCGGGTCGCGCAACAGCGGTGACGCGGCTCGCAGTTCGGCGATCGGCGCATGGGGATTGATCGCGCGCTCCGGGACCGGCACAGCAATCGAGGGCCGCCGCAACAGGCCGTAGTACAGCCCCAAGGACCCGTGGTCGATGATCCCGACATCGGCCGCCGCCAGGTAAGGTGACCAGTCCTCCTCCGGCGAGCACACCTGAACGTTCCGGTCGCGGAATTGCGCCAGGCGGGGACGCCAGAAACTGGATACTCGCTGGTTGACGCCGTGCCATAGGTGAGGATGCATGCTCAACAGGATCCGATACTCGTCGCCGAGCTCCGTCGCGCGTTGCAGCAGCGGTATGCCCTTCTCCCCGCGGGGCCCCATCAGCCCGTCCGGTCCCCAGGTGGACATCAGCAGCAGCGCCGTCTGATCGGGGGCGATACCGAGCGCGGCCCGGTATTCGTCCCGCTGGGCGTCGGCCAGCAGCAGACGATCGACGGAAAGGTCACCCACGACCCGGATTCGGTCCGCCAGGGGCGGGTAGTTGCGCACGGCCTGATCACGGATCGAGTAGCTGGACTCAAGCATGACGTCGTAAAGCGGCTCGCCGGCCCGGGGAGTGTTCGAGGGATAGCGTACCCACTGCGGCCCATAGGTGAAATCGTCATCCTCCGCCACCTTGCCGGCGCCGAGACCGTGCTGGATATGCACGCAAGGCACCTGCGGGCCGAGTAATTCCCGGGAACCGTGAGTACCGAATAGGGCGAGATCCCACGGAACTTCGCCGGCGCCCTCGAACCGGACGCGGGCTATCTCGGCTTTGTTTGGATCCTGTCGGGAGTCCTTGATGAGTTGCTCAATTCCGTCCTCAACGCCGTCGCTCATCCGATCGGGCGCCCGAGCGACCGCAAACCGCAACCGCGGATCGGACGCCAGCAAATCGTAGTGTTCTCGCACGTAACGCAGCGAGAGCACGGTATGCGCAAGCAGTAATACGTTCCGTCGATCGACACCGTCAGCCATCGTCCCTCGTAACTGGGGCTAAGCCAGCCCCTTTACTTCTCGCTATGGCCACCCTAGGTATGTCCAGTCGCACCGCGCTAGCTTGGCGCTGGAGACCTGGCCGATAATGGGCCGGCTTCACCAGGCGCATGCTGAAGGAACGGAAATGGCAACGATTGAATGGTCCGATTTTGAGCGAGTCGAGCTAAGAGCCGGCACTATCCTGGCCGCCGAGCCCAACGGCGTAACGGCGCTCGGCGCGGTGCTGCTCATGGCGTTCGCCCGCGTATACGTCGGGGTGCATTGGCCCGCCGACGTCACCGCCGGCCTAGCCGTAGGCGCCATCGTCACGTTGACGCTGGGTATTGGTGCCGTTCCATTGCTTCGGCGCGGCGCCGAGCGGCTGCTTGGCACACGCCTGCGACCGGTGTTACAGGTCAACGGGGCCGGGAAATCCTCAAAGCGCTCACCCGACGCGGAGCTGGTGCCCGAGCCGGCCGGCGTTTAATCTGCCGCTATGGAACCGTCCGTCGCCATCGCCGAAGACGACCGCACGCTGCGGGCGCTGCTGTCGCGGGGCCTGCGGGAGGAGGGCTTCGCAGTCAGCTGCGCGGTAGGGAGCGGCGGTGAGCTTCTCGACCGGGTCATGGCGGCCCCGCCCGATGTCATCGTGATGGACATTGGCTTGCCTGACGCTGACGGCCGGGACGTCGTCGCGGCGCTTCGCGCCCGCGACATCTGGACCCCGGTGCTCATCCTCACCGCGCGGGGCAACCTCACCGATCGGTTGTCCGGTTTTCACAGCGGGGCCGACGACTACCTGCCTAAGCCCTTCTCCTTTGCGGAGCTGATCGTGCGGCTCCGCTCGCTGGCCAGAAGGGCCATTCCGGCAAGCGCGGACATGGCGGAAAGCGTAGGACTCCGGTTGGACCCAACCGGTCACTGTGTCAGCGCGAACGGGGTTGCCGTGTCCTTGACTCCCACGGAGTTTCGGCTGCTGGCGGCGCTGGAGGCCAGACGCGGCACCGTAGTCCGTCGCGCCGCACTGATCGCGGCCGCCTGGCCGAACGGAGCGATCGTTCACGACAACACCCTGGACGCCTATGTGACCCGTCTCCGGCGGAAGCTCCGAGAACTGAAACTAACGGAGGCGATAGAAACGGTGCGCGGTGTGGGATACAGGGTCGCCGAATGAGACGCCGCCTGGTGTTGATCGCGGCGGCGGCGGTGACGACGGCGCTGCTGGTATTGACCCTCGGGCTATTCTTCGTGCTCTCCCACCGGCTCGAACGGGACTCCGACACGGTTCTCAAGTCCCGCGCGGAGGCCACCCTGTCGACCCTCAGTGGGTCCGGACGGAACTTGCGAGTGACCGACGGTCCGGTCGATGAGGCCGTAGACAACAGCGCCTGGGTGTTCGACGCAACGGGCAAAGAGATCGTGGCACCGCGGGCCTCCGCTCGACTGCGTCGGACCGCCCGCTCCCTGGCACGGATCGATCGGCCCACCTACCTCGACACCGGTAAACAGGTCCGGTTGTTCGCGCTGCCGGCGAGAGACGGGGCCGGCCGGCTGGGCACCGTGGTCGTGAGCGTGTCGCAGGTTCCCTACGAGCACACCGAACGGATCGCACTGATCGCGGCGCTGTTGCTTGATGTGATCGTGGTGTGCCTGGTGGCAATCCTCACCCATCGAGTGGTGACGGCGGCACTGCGTCCGGTGGCCGTCATGACCGGTCAAGCCCTGGACTGGAGTGAGCATGAGATAGGCCGACGGTTCGCCATGGGAACCCCGCGCGACGAGCTCACCAAGCTCGCCCACTCCTTGGACGTGCTGCTCGGCAGGCTGGAGGCCAACCTGCGGCATGAGCGTCGGCTTAGCTCGGAGATCGCGCACGAGCTGAAGACGCCGCTGGCGAGGTTGCGCGGTGAAGCCGAACTCGCGTTGCGTCGACAACGTTCGGGCGTGGAGCTGCGAGAGGTACTCAACACGGTCGTCTTCGAAACCGACCAACTCACTCGGACGGTGGACGCTCTTCTGGCCGTCTCTCAGCGGGACATAGACCCGACGGAGCATGCCTGCTACGCAGGCGCGGCCACCGCGGCCGCGGTGGCCGACGCGAATAACAGAACCGCGGGGGTTCGAGTCGATTTCAATCCGCCGCACCCCGATGTCAGGGTCGGTTGTGACATCGTGACGCTGCGGCAGGCGTTGGCGCCCCTGCTCGACAACGCCGCCAAGTACGGCGTTCGTCGCGCAACGATAGAGATCATCGCAAGCGATGGAGCCGTGAGGTTCATCGTGCGCGACGACGGGCCCGGTGTGAGCGCGGCGGAGGCCCGGACCATCTTCGATCCCGGGGTACGGGGATCAGCGGCCGGGTCGAGCTCTGGTTCAGGTCTAGGGCTCACCTTGTCGCGCAGGCTGGCCATCGCAGCGGGCGGCGACGTGACGGCTCAACCCGGCGAATTCGGGATGTTCGAGCTGCGGCTTCCGTCAGCCTGAGAGCGTGTCTGAAAACTTTCTTGCTGTTTTGCGATTGATCCCAAGTGCTCAGGCGGTCTTTCGTGTTTCGTTGAGGAGTTTGATGCTGGTGATCCACAGATCCCTGGCATTGTCCAGGTTGTAGGAGTCTTTCGAGGACTGGATTTTGCGTTTACCGGAGAAGTATCGTCCGGTGGTGGTGGCGAGTTCCGGGTCTAATACGAGGCGTGCCAGTGCCGCTGCGGATCGGCGTGGGGTGTGAATGTTTAGCCCGGGAATGATGGTGAACGCGGGCAATAGGTATCGCCAGGCCAGGCCTTGGATTCCGTGATAGTCGCGGCCGAGTCCGGTGCCCGGCATGAGGCCGGGATCGAAGGCGTTGACGGTGATCGCCGGGGGCGAGATTCCGTCGCCGAGTTGCCGGGCGAGTTCGTAGGTTGTCATGACATTGCAGAGTTTGGATGTGGTGTAGCGGCGGCGCCCGATCAGGCCGGAGCTTTCTGTTTCGGCTGTTCCGGAGCGGTCGGGGTAGGCGAGAGCCCAGGCATTGGTGTAGGCCGGCGCGGGCATGCCGGTGGGTTTGGTCGGGTCGTGGGTGTCGCTGGAGACGAAGACAATTCGACCCGGCGTGGCGACGTTGGGCAGAAGTAGCTGGACCAGCAGAAAATGCGCGAGGTGGTTGACGCCGAATGTCTGCTCGATGCCGTCCTCGGTGAGCACGGTTCCGGAGACGATTTGGGTGCCGGCGTTGCAGATGACGGCATGCAGCGGCGGCAGGCCCAGTCCGGTGAATGAGTCTGCGAATCGGCGCACGTCGTCGAGGGAACCCAGATCGAGCGGCCTGCCCACGGCGCGGTCGCCGAGTTGCTGCCGCGTGGCCTCGACCGCCGTGTCGCTACGGCCGGTGACGACGACATGCCAGCCCTGGTCAGCGTTGAGGATGGCTTCGGCAGTCCGGTGGCCGAGGCCGCCGGTGCCGCCCGTAATCAAGACGGTGCGCTGGTCGGTCATGCGAGTCGCCCGTCCCACATCGGGATCCAGCAGCCGTGGAATCCGAGGGGCACTCGTTGCGGCAAAGCGATCACGGCTTGAGGCGGCCCGCTGAAGTTCGAGGCATCGTCGACGATGAGGTCGCTGGCGTCCCGCGCGGGATCGTACACGTAGCTGACCAGCCGACCCTCGTCTTCCGCCTGTGCCTGAGGATGGGCGACGACCGGTGCCAGCACCCCCTCGGTGTATTCCCTGGGTATTCCTGCGAACGCAGTCATCACTTCTCCTGTGTCGTGAATTCGTTCGACCGCCGCGCGCGGTCGATGGCGGCGGGCGCGAGCGCGAACAGTGCGGTAATGAGATCGGCGTACATCCGTTGCAGATCGACCTGGTCGGGTTCGAGCTGGGCGGCGAAGAAGCATCCGTCGGAGAAGGCGACCGCGAACTTCGCTAGTTCACCGGCGGCGGCGCGAGCGATCTCCGGCTCGACGGAGCGGACAAGCATGGCTGTGATCGCATCGGCGAAGTAGCTCACGGCGCGCCCACGTACCCGCTGGACGAGTTCGCTCGCAACCTCGTCGGCGGTGCCTTCCAACGCCAGCATGTAAAACAGACGCAGAAAGATCGGATGGTCACCGACTGCGGCCGCACCGCCTCGCTGAATGGCCGCCATCCGCACTTCGGCATCGCCGGTCAGGTCTTCCCATCGCGGCAGCGCGGCGAACCAGCGGGTCGCGCCGCGCTCCATCACCGAGGCCAGCAGTCCTTCCTTGCTACCGAAATGCCAGTACAGAGAGGTGGGGGCGACACCGACTTCCTTGCAAATCGCCGAGACCGGCGTGCCGACGTACCCCTTTTCGCCCATCAACCGCTCCGCCACGTCGAGCAATTGCTCCCGTGCCCGCGTGGCACTCTTCGGGTCCTGCTGCTCTATGTTCCGTGCCCTTGCCATAACCTCAACGTAGAGAGCGCTACATACAGAATCAAGATCGATCTTCGGCGGACCTAAGAGCGCATCTGAGAAGCTCAGGTGTGCCGGTCGAGGGTTCGAGCGAGTCGTGGGATGAGGGCGTGGATGGCGACGTAGACCATGGCTTCGTGATGGTCGGGGCGGGTTTCGTAGTCACGGACGCAGCGGCGGTGTTTCACAAGCCAGCCGAATGTGCGTTCGATCACTCAACGGCGAGGCAGCACGGCGAATTCTTTGGTGTTGTCGTTGCGTTTCACGATCTGAACAGTCAGTGCCAGAACCGATTCCGCCCATTCGACGAGTCGCCCGGCGTAGCCGCCGTCGGCCCAGACCAGCGTGATGGCAGAAAAGCGGCCCGCAGCGCGGTCGGCAGCCGGTGGGCGGCGTCGTGGTCCTGGATGCAGGCCGCGGCCGCCACGACGACCAGCAGCGGCCACGGTGTCGGCGCCACGCACGGTCTGCGAATCGATGATCGCGGCTGTCGCCTGCCGGTCACGTCCGGCTTGCACGCGGGCACGGCCTCGCAGTGCGTCGTGGATGCGTTGCCACGCAACGGTTTTCGTCCACCGCCGGTAAATGTCATAGACCGTTTTCGCTGGGGGGAAGTCGTGCGGTAGTTGTGCTCAGGCGATCCCGCCGCGGACCAGGTAGAAGATTGTGGAGTCCCTCTACTTACCGGGCATCACACGTTGAGCAGCCCCCAAGTTCTCAGCTGCCCTCTAAGAGCAGGCGGCACTCCCAATGACACTTTGGACTAAATATCAGGGACGTTAGTCCCAAAATGCCGAGAAGCGCCGGCTTTCCATTGCTGGGCGCTCTCACTGCTGTTCAGGTTATCGTCAGGTTGCTTGTGTGAGACTCGCGCCATGGCGAACGACACGCAGCCTGGCGTACTCCATTCACGGACCCGGCGGATGTTGAACAAGGTTCCGGAAGTCACGATCTACTTCTGGATCATCAAGGTCCTGTCCACGACAGTGGGCGAGACCGCCGCCGACAACTTGAACGAGAAGTTGAACCTGGGCTTGACCCGGACCACTTATGTGATGGGCGCGCTGCTGATCGTCACGCTGTACTTTCAGTTTAGGGTCAGGAAGTACATAGCGGGCGTCTACTGGCTCGCGGTCGTGCTGCTCAGCATCGTAGGCACCCTGATCACCGATAACCTGGTCGACAACTACGGCGTGGCCCTACAGACGACAACGATTATCTTCAGCATCGCCCTGGCCGTGACGTTCGCCGTTTGGTACGCAAGCGAGAAGACGCTGTCCATTCACACCATCTACACGACCCGACGCGAGGCGTTTTACTGGGCGGCCATCCTGTTCACCTTCGCCCTGGGCACCGCCGCCGGCGACCTGACGGCGGAGAAGCTCAACGTGGGTTACTGGAAGTCTGCACTCATATTCGGCGCCGTTATTGCGGTCGTGACCGTGGCACACTTCCGCCTCAAGCTCAACCCGGTGTTAGCCTTCTGGATCGCTTACATCCTGACCCGCCCGCTCGGGGCGTCAATGGGTGATTACGTGTCGCAGCCTCGCTCCGCCGGCGGCCTAGGCCTCGGCACCGTTTGGACCAGCGTGCTGTTCCTCGCGGCGATTCTGAGTCTGGTCGGCTACCTGGCCGTGACGAAGAGAGACGCGGCGAAGCTCGTCAAGACACCGGTTCACTCTGAGCCGGAAGTCCTCGTGTGACGCTGACTGGCGGTCACAGGCAACAAGCACCCATTCGGAGAAACTGCGTGAAGAAACTTCCCCACGTCACCGCCGTCTTCTGGGTGATGAAGATCGCCGCGACCACGCTCGGTGAGACCGGCGGTGACCTGCTCGCGCAAACCCTCAAAATCGGGTATGCGGTCAGCTCGCTGTTGTTCATCGGACTGTTCCTGGTCAGCTTCGTGACCCAGCTTAGAGCCAAGCGGTTCCATCCGGCGCTGTACTGGACCGTTATCGTCGCCACCAGCACGGCCGGCACCACGATGTCGGACTTCATCAACCGCTCGGCCGGCCTCGGCTACGCCAGGGGCGCGATCCTGCTGATCAGCTGCCTGGCCGTCGTATTCGTGATCTGGCGACTCAGTGGTCACACCTTCGCAGTGGAGCGCATAGACACCCTGGGCGGCGAGACGCTCTACTGGGTGGCGATCCTGTTCTCCAACACCCTCGGCACCTCGCTCGGGGACTTCCTGGCCGACAGCTCCGGCCTCGGCTTCGGCGGCGGCGCGCTCGTGATCGGCGTGACAATGCTGCTGATTCTGCTCGCCCACTACTACACCAAGATCTCGGGCACGTTCCTGTTTTGGGCGGCATTCGTGCTGACCCGCCCACTCGGCGCCACCGTGGGTGATCTCTTCAGCAAGCCTCACTCCAAGGGCGGCATGGAGCTGGGCACGATGGGTACGTCCGCCGTGTTGACAGCGATCCTTGTCGCGCTGATCATCTACACGACCGTTCGGAACCGGAAAGTAGCCCTGGAACCCTTTCCTACCGGCGAGCTAGCGGCATCGGATCAGCGTGTCGAGGAGAGGCGCAGCGCCGAATACGACAGCGCCCGTCAGTAACGCGCTGTTCCCGCGGTGTTCAGGCCGCGTCGTGGAAGACCAACGCGAGGGTGTGCCGCTCCCCCGAGCGGATGGCGGACACGCCATGCCGGACGGGGGCGGCGGACCAGCCTCGCTTGGACTCGACCGGCCGATCCCTCGTGGTGAAGAGATAACCGTGACCGTGAGGGAGCAGGGTCGCGGTGCCGCGGGATTGGGCGCGGGGGCGCTGCTCGAGCAGGAGGAATTCCCCGCCGGTGTGATCGACGCCGGGTTCGTTGAGGTTGATCACGACCTGCAGCGGAAACACGAGGTCGCCGTACAGGTCTCGATGCAGGGCGTTCCAGTCCCGCTCGCCATACTTCAGCAGGATGGCGGTCGACTTCGTCTGACCGGCCTCGTGACATGCCTCGAGCCATTCGTCGAGCGTGTCCGGCCACGGGGCGGGACGCCCGAGCTTCGCCCACCAGTCCCGGGCGATGGGTAACAGTTGCGGATAGAGTGCCTGCTTGAGTCGTTCGATCGGCTCCGGATACGGAGCGTTGAAGTATCGATACTCCCCCTCTCCGAAGCGGTGTCGGCCCATATCGACGGTCGTGCGGAATACGCTTCCCCGGTCGCCATAGAGCTCGCGGATACCGCGGGTCTCGTCATCGCTGAGCAAACGGGGCAGCAGCGCCCCGCCATATTCGTCGAGCTCGGCCGCGACGGCGTTCCAGTCGCCGGAGTCGACGCGGGTCCGCCAGACGTCATCGGTGTTCATGCCTCTCATGTCGCTCTCTCCAGGGTGAGTAGGGCCGCCTTGGCCTCGAGGCCGCCGGCGTAGCCGCCGAGCGTGCCGTCGGAGCGCAGCACCCGATGGCACGGCACCACGACCGGAAGCGGATTGGTCGCGCAGGCGGTACCGACAGCGCGGACGGCCCTCGGGTTCCCGATGATTTCGGCCACCTGTCTGTAGGACTGGGTATGGCCGTAGCCGATCCGAGGCAGGTAGCGCTGCACCGTCCCACGGAAACCGCTCGACAGCGAGAAGTCCAACGGCAGGTCGAACCCCGTCCTTCGCCCGGCGAAGTACTGCTCGAGCTCGCGCGCCGCGGCGTCCAGTCGCCTCGGCGCGCGCAACACCCGAGGGCTGATCCTTGCGGCCAGGACACCGAGGACCCGGTCGTGGTCCTCGCGCTGGTACGCGACGCGGACCAGTCCCCTTTCGGTCGCGGCGAGCAACAGCTCGCCGACCGGGGTATCGATCGTTCGGTACGCGACGTCGAGGATCCCCAACCGTTCCGCCTCCCGCTCGAGCCGGCGATGGAGGGCGGTGAGGATGCCCGGTGGCGGGGCGGTGAGGGCGAGCAGCGTGGACGCGTCGGGCTTGCCGCCGCCTGAGTCACCGGTGGGGTTCGTATTCATCGAGCCGCTCCCTTCGGGTCCGCTCCTGCTAGCACCTTGCGCAGGGATTTCATGCCGTCGGATGCGGCCCTGCGCGCCGCGTCCGTGCTGCCGCCTAGGATCCCGGCGATGTCTGAGTACGGCAGGCCGGCCAGGTAGTGATAGGCGACGGCCTGGCGCTGCTTGTCGGGGAGCGCCTTCACCGCGTCCCAGGTGTCCCGGCCGCTTCGCTCGGGTATTCCGACGTCGGAGACGCGCTCCGGCAACTCGCCGACGGCGACGGCGTGCCGCCGCCTGGCCCTGGTGATGTCGATCGCCTTGCGGTGGGCGATCGTCACCAGCCATGCCTCGACATTCGCTTCCTCCGGCAGGTCCGGCCATGCCCGCATCGCGGCGAGGAACGTCTCCGACCATGCGTCGTCCGCGTCGGCCTGCGGGCCGAGGACGGCGCGACAAACCCGCAGCACGGTGGTTCCGTGCTCGGACACGACGTGCTCGAACGACTGTTTCATGCGCATCACCTGGGTAGACGCCCGACCGAACGAAACGTGAGATCGGGTCAGAACAACTTTGCGGCCTTCACCTCCGCGGGCTCCTCGAGATCGAGGAGGAACTGCTTACGCTCGAGCCCCCCGGCGTATCCGGTCAGTTTGCCGGCCGCCCCGACGACCCGGTGACAGGGCACGATGATCGACAGCGGATTGCGGCCCACGGCCTGCCCGACCTGTTGCGCCAGCAACTTGTCGCCCAGCCTCTCGGCGAGCGCACCATAGGTCGTCGTCTCGCCGTACGGGATCGCTCTCAGCAGCGCCCACACCTGCTCCTGGAAGGGGTTTCCCACGGCCGCGGTCGCGAGGTCGAAGGTGGTGCGCTTGCCGGCCAGGTATTCGTTCAGCTGGCCCACGGTCTCCACGAACAACGCGTCGCCGTCAACGGTCACGGGCCGGCCGAACCCCTCGACCGACGGCCGGCGCCAATGGTGCGAAAAGTAAAGGCCTCTCAGCCCGGCGTCGGCGGCAACGAGCGTGAGCCGGCCCAGTTCCTCGGTCTCGAAATAGGCGTGACGTAGGACCATGTTCGATGTCCCTCCTCGTTCGATGTCTCCATCAGGTAGACGCGTACCGGGGTCGATCCGTGAGATGCCCGGCTCGTATCAAGCCATGACGCATCCCGTCAGCAGTATGCAGTGAGTACCGTAGGAGTAGATCAGCTCGCCGCGACTCGGGAACCGAACCACGGTCGGCGCGTTGCTGACCGACGGCGTCGAGCTACCGCTCCCAGCCATTCCCAGTTCGCCACCCGCCCCAGCTGGCCGCCCGCGGCGGCTGCTGCCCGATCTACTGGGAGTGAGACCGGTGTCGGCCACCTTCCCGAACCTGCGTTACCGAGTCACCACACACGGGCGGCTCCACCAACACCGTGCTGCACATCCTGGCCGCTGCGCAGGAGGGCGAGATCGACTTCGACCTCGCGGCCATCGACGCGGTCTCGCGTCGCGTACCGTGCCTGGCCAAGGTATCGCCGAACTCCGACTATCACATGGAGGACGTGCACCGGGCCGGCGGCATCCCGGCGATTCTCGGCGAGCTGCGGCGGGCGGGCCTGCTCAACACCAAGGTGCGCGACGTGCACTCCCCCGACTTCGAAACCTGGCTGGACGAGTGGGACATCCGCAGCGGGTCGCCGTCATCGGAGGCGCTCGAGCTGTTCCACGCCGCCCCGGGCGGGGTGCGCACCACGGAGGCTTTTTCGACGCAGAACCGCTGGTCGTCGTTGGACACCGACGCAGCGGGGGGATGCATCCGCGACATCGAGCATGCCTACACGGCTGACGGCGGCCTCGCCGTACTGCGGGGCAACATCGCCCCCGACGGTGCAATCATCAAGACCGCGGGCATCCCCGAGGAGCTGTGGAACTTCTCCGGCCCGGCGCTGGTAGTCGAGAGCAGGAAGAGGCCGTCTCGGTCATCCTCAACAAGACCGTCAAGCCCGGTGACGTGGTCGTGGTGCGCTACGAGGGGCCGTCCGGTGATCCCGGAATGCAGGAGATGCTGCACCCCACGGCGTTCCTCAAGGGCTCCGGCCTGGGCAAGGTCTGCGCGCTGATCACCGACGGTCGATTCTCCGGCGGCTGCAGCGGCATCTCAGGCGGTGAGCAAGGCGCTGCGCGCCTACGCTGCCCTCACGACCAGCGCCGACAAGGGCGCCATTCGACGCGTCCCGTAGACCGGGGCCAAGCCTCACCAAAGGAGCGGCCCCTATTCCGGGGGTCGCTTTCGTTTGGCGGCCTGATTTCTTTTGCTGACTTGGTTTAAACCGGATCCAACCCACCAACGCTGGATTCCAAGTTTGTTCTTGGAAGTGAATCCGCTTTCTCTACCAGCATTTT
>DATATO010000306.1:0-2164 GCA_036268755.1 Mycobacteriales bacterium
ATCCGCTCGACGCCGACCACGTCGCCGCGACACCCCGGCCCGTCACGGCGGTGTCATCGTGACGGGCCCGGCTGCGGCGCCCGCTGCCGTCTCGGCCCTGCAGGTCGTCCGCAGGGGGCTTGCGGTAACGCCCGGAGTCAAGGCGGGGCTGGCCGTCACCGCCTTGCTCGCCGTATTCGCCGGCGCCGGCCGAATCGTGGTTCCGCTCAGCGTTCAGCTGTTCATCGATCACGGCGTCACGGCCTCGAGCGGGCTGAACCTCTCGGCCATCGTCTGGAGTTGCGCGCTGGCGGTCGCCGCCCTGGGTCTCACCGCACTGTCGGCTTATGGCATGAATGTTCGGCTGGTCAAGGTCACCGAGACCGCATTGGCGACCCTGCGGACGAAGGCGTTCGAACACGTTCACCGGCTGTCGATGCTGGACCAGCAGGAGCACCGCCGCGGGGCGTTGGTCTCCCGCATCACCGGCGACGTCGATCAGATCAGCCAGTTCCTGCAGTGGGGCGGATTGTTGCTGCTGACCAGCGTGTGTCAGGTGGTGTTGGCGACCGTGGTGATGGCGTTCTACTCCTGGCAGCTCACCTTGCTGGTCCTCGCGTGTTTCGTGCCGTTGATCGTTCTCGCCCCGCGCGCCCAACGCCGGCTCTCCGCCGCCTATCGGACGGTGCGCGAGCGCGCCGGCGGCACGTTGTCGGCGATCTCCGAGAGCGTCACGGGCGCGACGGTGGTGCGGGCCTACGGCGCGGCGCTACGGACCCGTAGGCGGGTGCATAGCCGCGTTCGGGGCTATGCCGACCAGCAGGTTCGGGCACAGCGACTGAGCGTGTTGATCTTTTCTGGGGCCGAGGTGACGGCCGGCGTTGCCATGGCGGGTGTCATCGTGTTCGGTTTCATCCTTGGCGTCGCAGGCCGGCTGACGCTCGGTGAACTCACCGGGTTTCTCTTCCTCATTACGCTGTTTATCGCCCCAGTGCAGTTGGCCACCGAGATCCTCAACGAGGCGCAAAACGCCGCGGCCGGGTGGCGGCGGGTGTTGGGTGTGTTGGACATGACGCCGAGCGTCACCGATCCAGGCGGTGCGATGCAGCGGCTCCCGGCCGGCGAGCTGGGTTTCGAGGTGCGGGGGGTTGGATTTAGTTATCTCGACGGCCCACCGGTGCTACACGACGTGAATGTTGTCCTCGCCCCGGGCGCACAGATCGCGATCGTGGGAGAGACCGGGTCGGGCAAGACGACCTTCGCCAAGCTGGTGACCAGGCTGGCGGATCCGACGTTGGGGGAAATCCGGGTGGGCGGTGTCGACCTGCGCGAGATTTCCTTTGCGGAGCTTCGAAGCCGGGTAGCGATGGTGCCGCAGGACGCGTTCCTGTTCAACACGACCGTTCGACAGAATGTGACGCTGGCCAAGCTGGACGCGACCGACGCCGATCTGGAACGGGTGTTTGCCGATCTGGGACTTACCGACTGGGCCGGGCGACTGCCGCAGGGCCTCGACACGCAGGTCGGCGAGCGAGGCGATGCGTTGTCGGCGGGGGAGCGGCAGCTAGTCGCCATCGCCCGGGCGTATCTCGCCGACCCGAGCGTGCTGGTCCTGGACGAGGCCACATCCGCGGTGGACCCCGCCACCGACGTGCGGCTGCAGCGTGCCATGGACAGGCTGTGCCGGGGCCGCACCACGTTGACGATCGCGCACCGGCTGTTCACCGCAGAGTCGGCCGACGAGGTGCTGGTTTTCGACGCCGGGCGGCTGGTGCAGCGCGGAGCGCACGATCGGCTGGTGAACGAGCCGGCCTCGATCTATCAGAGGCTGCACGCCTCCTGGGCCGCCCACGCCCGCTAACACACAGTGATCCTATCGGCATTTTGTGGCTAAATGACGCCGTCATTTAGCCACAAAATGCCGATAGGGGCCGAGACCTGCCCGCTGAGGGGGTTAAGCGAAGCTATAGGGCAAGCGTCCCGAATGACCATAAGTCTCCGCATGAGGGTTACCGAAAGTAGCGACACAAATCTTCCCGATCGGGGGAGTATTGCCCATCGCGTTCCTTCCCCGGAGCAGAAATGCCAGCTCAGGGTAGGGAGGTCGAGCCTCAACCACAGGTTGAGGCTGCTTACTGATCGGAGCGAAAGTAGCTAGACAAGCACAGCCTACATGACATGGAAA
>DATATO010000307.1:0-3616 GCA_036268755.1 Mycobacteriales bacterium
GGTCGGTGAGACGTTCGACTACGCGGGGACGCACTACGCCGTCAACAACTCACCGGCGCTACCCAAGCCGGTGCAGCGGCCGCACCCGCCGATCATCATCGGCGGATCGGGAGCCACCCGGACGCCGCGGCTGGCCGCCACTTTCGCCGACGAATACAACGTGCCGTTCGCGTCACTGGACACCATCACCACGCAGTTCGGCCGGGTCCGTGAGGCGGTCGACGCAGTCGGCCGAGCCGCCGATTCGATGACCTACTCTGCGGCCTTCGTGGTGTGTGCCGGCCGCGACGAGGCCGAGATCGCCAAGCGGGCCGCCGCGATCGGGCGCGAAGTCGAGGAGTTGCGGTCGAATTCGCCGCTGGCAGGCACGCCGGATCAGATCGTCGACCAGCTCGGCGGCTACGCCGGGATCGGTCTCCAGCGGGTGTATTTGCAGCTGCTGGACATGTCTGACCTCGACCACCTCCAGCTTTTCGCCGACGAAGTGCAGCGACAACTCTGACGTAGCATCGGGGCGTGACTGGCCTTCCGGACGACCCGAGCGATCGGCCGACCCTGATGGCCCAATACGGCTCCGACGGTTCGCTGGTTTCCGAGCGCGAACACGATCAAAGCGCTGAGGACGCCCATTCCCCGGCGCCCGACGGCGCGCCCCCGCCCTGGTATCGCAATCGGCTGCTGCTGGCGCTGTGGGCACTGCTGGTCGCACTACTGCTCACATTGGTCATCTACGGCATCGTCGAGCTGTCACGCGGCGGCGGCGAGACCGGCGGCCCGGCCACGACCACCTCGTCGCTCACGCCCACCCGCTCGTCCACCACAACGCCGACAACCACCCCGTCGACCACTACCGAGACACCGCCGCCGCCGGAGACGCCCGAACAGACACCCGAAGAGGTGCCGCCGCCGGCGAACGGTTCCCCCGCCGAGCCGCCGCAACACCATCACCACCATCCCCACGTCCCGTCGACAATCACGTTGCCGCACACGGTGATAACGCTGCCGCACGGTCATTGAGCTGCGGCCGCTGTGACGCGGCCAGGATCCAGGACTAGCATGGGCGCACGTGAGCGGCAACGAACCTCCCGAAGACCCCAGCGAAGCGCCGACCGGCTACTACGACTACGGCAGCCAGGAGGAAGGGGAGGAAGGGGACCCCGAGCGGAGCACCCCGTGGTACCGCAGGCCGATCATCTCGCTATCCCTGGCCGGGGCCGCCCTTGTCCTGGTCGGCATCGGGTTGTACTACCTCGCCGACCAGACGCAGGGAACCGGCCAGACCACGGTAACCCCGACGTCTCCGACGACGTCCACCCCGGCGCCCACGACTCCCAGCGGAGTCAGCACGACCACCGAGCCCGCCACCCCCGCCGAGACGACCACCCCGCCGTCGACGACTGAGCCGACCACCACGGCACCCACCACACCGCCGACGCCCACGACGACTTCTGACGAGGGCCATCACCATCACCACCACCATGACGGCGGGACGCCCTAGCAGTGACCGGCGACCGGCCGTCTTACGGCGGTTACTCGAGTACTGACGAAACAGAGCAATTCAGCGTTGGCGAACAACCGTCGCCGTGGTACCTGAAGCGGTGGGTCCTGGCGCTGTGGGGCCTGGCGGTGGTGACGCTGATCGCGGTCATCATCTACGGCCTGGCCGTGCTGGCGCGGGGTAACGGGGGCAGCGCACCGGCGCCCACCAGCACCCCGACCTCGACGCCCGCGTCGTCGCGCACCACCACACCGTCCACGACTCCGTCGACCACCGAGCCGACCACCACGACGACTACCGATGTCACCATCGAACCGGTGCCACCCAGCGCAAGCTGGACCCCGCAGCATCCCCGTCGACACTGGTGGCGGAGCAATTTGCCCTCGATACCCCCGGTGCCGCACTTCTGAGTCGACGACGCTTCGGTGGGCCTGGAGCGTGGCGACGGCCAAGTTAGGGCAGCCTTCGTCGCGGCGGGCCCGTCGAGGATGTCACTATGAGCATGCTTACACGGCTTGAGCAGGTGCAGTAGTTAAGTTACCGGCGAGTAGCATTGGGCTAGTTACTCGCCAGTAACACCGGATATGGGGAGATGCTCCGTGCACACGCAGATGCTGATCAGACTCATTGTCGGACTGGGCGGGACGGCGTTCATCGCTTTGCTCGCGGTACGCCGGGTGCTGTGGCTGGTCAAACTCACACTTTCCGGTCAGCCGGTCACCGGTCGCACCGACGACGTCGGCTCCCGGCTCTGGGCGCAGATCTCCGAAGTGTTCGGCCAGCGCAAGCTGCTGAAGTGGTCGGTGCCCGGGGTGGCG
Source organism: Mycobacteriales bacterium (assembly GCA_036268755.1). Classification (GTDB taxonomy): domain Bacteria; phylum Actinomycetota; class Actinomycetes; order Mycobacteriales; family QHCE01; genus DATATO01. The sequence goes on from DATATO010000307.1 coordinate 2,317, forward strand.
CACTTCCTGACAATGTGGGGCTTTTTCATCCTCATCACCGTCTACATCGAGGCGTACGGCACCTTGTTCGTGCCGAACTTCCACATCCCGATCGTCGGCCGGTGGGACGCGCTGGGCTTCCTGCAGGACTTCATCGCGCTCGGCGTGCTGGTCGGAATCACCACGTTCGCGATCATCCGGTTGCGCTCCGAACCCAAGGAGTACGGCCGTTCTTCCCGGTTTTACGGCTCGCACACCGGTGGCGCCTGGCTGATCCTGTTCATGATTTTTCTGGTCATCTTCAGCTACTCGATATTTCGCGGCGCCGCCGTGAACACCGGAAACTTCCCCTACGGGTGGGGTGCTTTCTTCTCGCACGGCATGGGCGTCCTGATGCACCCGCTCGGCACCACGGCCAACGAGTGGATCGAGACGTTCGCGCTGCTCGCGCACATCGCCGTGGCCCTGATCTTCCTGGTGATCGTGCTGCACTCCAAGCACCTGCACATCTTCCTGGCGCCGCTCAACGTCACCTTCAAGCGGCTGCCCAACGGCTTGGGGCCGCTGCTGCCGATCGAGGCTGACGGCAAGCCGATCGACTTCGAAAACCCGCCGGACGACGCCAACTTCGGCCGCGGCAAGATCGAGGACTTCACCTGGAAGGCCAACCTCGACTTCGCCACCTGTACCGAGTGCGGCCGCTGCCAATCGCAATGCCCCGCCTGGAACACCGGCAAGCCGCTGTCGCCCAAGCTCGTCATCATGGACCTGCGCGACCACTGGATGGCCAAGGCGCCCTACATCCTCGGCGAAAAGGAATCTCCGCTTCAGAGCACGCCCGAGGGCGGCATCAGCGAGGACCTCACCGGCGAGAAGCACGCCGAGGAGCACCACGTGCCCGAGTCCGGGTTCGGCCGCATCGTCGGCTCCGGACCTGAGCAAGCCACCCGTCCGTTGGTCGGCACTGCCGAACAGGGCGGTGTGATCGACCCCGACGTGCTGTGGTCCTGCGTGAACTGCGGCGCGTGCGTCGAGCAGTGCCCGGTGGACATCGAGCACATCGACCACATCGTCGACATGCGCCGCTACCAGGTCATGATGGAGTCCGAGTTCCCTTCGGAGCTCTCGGTGTTGTTCAAAAACCTTGAGACCAAAGCCAATCCGTGGGGACAGAACGCATCCGACCGGACCAACTGGATCAGCGAGGTCGACTTCGACGTCCCGGTCTACGGCGAAGACGTCGACAGCTTCGAAGGTTTCGAGTACCTGTTCTGGGTGGGCTGCGCCGGCGCCTACGACGACAAGGCCAAGAAAACCACCA
>DATATO010000308.1:0-18800 GCA_036268755.1 Mycobacteriales bacterium
CCACCGAGGCGGGGGAGCGGGTCGCGCTCAACTATCGCGACGGCGTTCACCTCATCGAGCTCGCCCCGGTCACCAACGCCGACGACGTGTCCAGGGTGGTGCTCGGCAGGCTTGGAATGCGGGAGTCCAACCTGCTCGAAAACCCGCAGCGGGCGTCCCACCGCAACGTCCTCACGCAGCTCGCCGACGCGCTGCGCGACAAACAGACCCTGCTGCTGTTCGACAACTGCGAGCACCTCATCGAGCCGGTCGCCCGGCTGGTCGAGCTGCTGTTGGCCAACAGCCCAGGGCTTAGGGTCATCGCCACCAGCCGGGAGCCGCTGGCGATCTTCGGTGAGGCGCTGCACCCGGTGCCGCCGCTAAGTCAGCCGAGCGCCGATGCCTCGCCCGCCGACGCCCTGGAAAGCCACGCGGTGCAGCTCTTCGCCGACCGCGCCGCGAGCGTCCGCCCCGGATTCGCCGTCGACGACAGCACGATCGCGTCGGTAGTGGAGATCTGTCGCCGACTCGACGGCCTGCCGCTGGCCATCGAGCTGGCCGCCGCCCGACTGCGGACCCTATCGGTCGGGCACATCGCCGAGCGGCTCAGCGACCGATTTCGGCTGCTCAACGTGGGTAGCCGAACGGCGATGCCACGCCACCAGACTCTGCGGGCCGTTGTCGAGTGGAGTTGGGACCTGCTGACCGACGACGAGCGCCGCGTAGCCGAGCGACTTGCCGTTTTTCCAGCCGGAGTGACGCGTGACAGCTGTGCTGCCGTGTGTCCGGACTTGCGGCTCGACCCCAACGACCCAGATGACGTGCTCGACCTGCTCGGCGCGCTGGCGGACAAGTCGCTGCTGCAACAGGTGCGGACCGGCGACAAGCCCCGATACCGCATGCTGGAAACCATCCGGGAATACGGCATCGAGCGGCTCGACGAGCGCGGCGAGCGGCTCCGCGTGCAGGCCTGGCATAGCGCCTATTTTCTGGCGCTGGCGCAGGAGGCGGATCCGCACTTGCGTAGCTTCGAACAGCTGGTCTGGCTCGAGCGGCTCAACACCGAGCACGATAACCTACTGGCCGCACTGCGCTACGCGATCGAGGCCGGCGACGCCGATGCCGCCGTACGGCTTGCGGCCGCCCTTACCTGGTATTGGGTGCTCCTGGGCAGCCACGCCGAGGCCGCGACCTGGTCCAAACAGGCGCTCGGCGTGCCGGGTGAAACAGACGATGAGGCCAGGGCCGTCACTATCGCGGCGTACGGGATCAACGTGGCTATCAGCGGCGAGTTTGACACCGCCGAGTCGCTCATTCCCGGCCTTTTGGAACTCGCCGAGCGGCTGGACGCTCGGTCGGGAAACCCAGTCATTGCTGTCATTCGGCCCGGTGTCGCGATGGCAGCCGGTCAGGAGGACACAGCGATCGCCGAGATCACGGCGTTGCTGGATCATCCCGACCGGTGGACCCGCGCGATGCTGCGGGCGTTCCGTTCCGCGGTGTACGAAAACTGCGGCGACTTCGAGCGGATGCGCGACGACCGCGAGGCGGCCTTGGCTGAGTTCCGCGAGATCGGCGACCGATGGGGAATGGCCACCACGCTCAGCGAGCTTGTCATCGTTTGGCAGGTAGATCCGCGGCGGCTGACCGACGCGATAGCAGCCTGCGAAGATGCCCTCCGATTATCCCGCGAACTCGGCGCCAATGGGGACATATCCCAGCTGCTTGTGAGGCTGGCCGATCTGCACCTGCGTAGCGGCAACCGTCGGACGGCCGAGGCGAACCTGATCGAGGCCGATACGGTCGTCGCAAGGTTTGGCTCCGTTGAGTCAGTGGCAATGGTGCGGGCCGGCTGGATCGGTTGGCACTACGCCGGCGGCGGGATGGCAGAGGCTCGACGGCTGGCCGAGCTCACGATCGCGGAAGCCGATCAGATTTCAAGTGGGTTCCCACACCTGCGTTCCGTGCTCCGGGCCAACGCGGCTCTCGTCGCGACCGCGCAAAACGATGCCGCCGCGGCCAGGGCCTGGCTGTGGGAGGCATTTCCCATAGCGATGAGCACCAACGATCAGCCGATCATCGCCCGCGTCGGCGTTGCCGCCGCCGGTTACCTAGTCCGATTCGGCGCGCCGAGTCTCGCCGTGGAGCTGTTGGCTGCGGGGGCAGTGCTGCGGGGTGTCGAGGATGCCACGGACCTCGGCATTGCGGCCGTTACCGATGCGGCTAGGGCTGAGCTGGGGGATGAGGCCTACCAAGCGGCATACGCCAAGGGCGGCGCCCTTAACAAGGACGCCGCCCTCGCGATGTTGGAACAGACGCTAGAAAAGCTCTAGCCCAAGGCCGAGCGTTAGACCTTGCGGTTGTAGGCGCGTAGGGCTAGTGGCGCGAACACCACAACCAGGGCGATCATCCAACCCACCGTCCACAGCAGATGAGAAGTCACCGGGCCGCCGAGGAACAGCCCACGCATGGTGTCGACCAGGTGCGTGATCGGATTAACCTTAACGAACGCCTGCATCCAGCCCGGCAGCGTATTGGCCTGGACGAACACGTTCGAACCGAACGACAACGGAAGCACGATGAGGATCATGATTCCCTGCGCCGACCCGGACGTGCGCACCAGCATTCCGATGTAGACCGACACCCACGACAGTGCCAGCGCGAACGCGATCGCGACCAGGCAACCCGCCACCATGGCGGCCGGGTCGGTGTGGATCCGGAAGCCGAGGACGTAGCCGAAGCCGATCGTCATGACGGTCACCAGCGCGTAACGTACGACGTCGGCCAGCACCGAGCCGACCAGCGGCGCGATCCGTCCGATCGGCAATGACTTGAACCGGTCGAACACCCCCTTCTCGATGTCGGAGTTGAGGTTGGTGCCGATGGCGACCGCGCCCATCGCGATCGTCTGGCCGAGGATGCCGGGCAGTAGATACTGTAGGTAGTCGTGTTGCGATCCGGAGATCGCGCCGCCGAAGACGTACACGAACAGCAGCAGGAAGATCACCGGCTGGATCGTGACGTCGATCAGCGCCTCCGGGGTGCGCATCGTCTTGATGAGCGCTCGCTTCGCCAGCGCGGCGCTGTGCCGGGTGAGCCGGAACGGTCGGTTCCGGTGAGCGGGACTCGCCGCCACGGGTGTGTCGAGCGTCATGGGTTCTGCGGTTATGGTCATGAGTTTTCTCCGTTAGCTTGTGGACGCGAGCGCTCGGCCGCGGCGATGCCCAAGCCGGTGCCGACGCGGTGTCCAGTGAGGGTGAAGAACACCTCGTCCAGACTGGGCAGGTGGAGCGAGAGTTCGGTGACCCCGATCCCCGCGGACGCCAGGCGGGCCACGGTCTCAGTGAGTGCGTCGTTGTCATTGACCGCCACGGCCAGCACCCCGGCGCGCAGCACCTTCGGCTCGGCGCCGGAGATACGGCGCAGGATTGCCGTGGTCTCGCTGACCCGGGACGGGTCGGTGGGCTGCACCGACAGGGTCTGGCCGCCCACGATGCGCTTGAGGCCGAGTGGGGTGTCGTGTGCGATGACCCGGCCGTGGTCGATGACGGTGATCTCGTCCGCCAGCGCGTCGGCCTCCTCCAGGTATTGCGTGGTCAGCAGGACCGTCGACCCGTCGACGACGAGTTTGCGGACCACATCCCACATGTCCTCACGCTTGGCCGGGTCCAGGCCGGTGGTCGGCTCGTCGAGGAAGATCACCGAGGGCCGACCGACCAGCGACGCCGCCAGGTCGAGCCGCCGCCGCATCCCGCCCGAATAGGTTTTGGCGGGACGGTCGGCCGCCTCGGTCAGATCGAACCACTCTAGTAGTTCCTTGGCCCGAGCCTTCGATTCGCTCGTGGTCAGGTCGAGCAGCGATCCGATGAGTCTGAGGTTCTGCATGCCGGACAGATCCTCATCCACGGAGGCGTACTGTCCGGTGAGTCCGATGTTCTGCCGCACCTTCTCGGGATGGGCGCAAACGTCGAACCCGTTGACGAAGGCGGCGCCGGCGTCGGCTTTGAGCAGGGTCGCGAGAATGCGGACGGCCGTAGTCTTGCCGGCCCCGTTGGGGCCGAGCACGCCGAGCACCGTTCCCGGTCGGGCAGCCAGATCAACGCCCTGTAGGGCTTTGGTGTCGCCGAAATGCTTGACGAGACCCTTCGCCTCGATTGCGTATTTCATGGGGGACTGACTCCTTGTGTGTATGGCTTAGCGTTTCGGTGACCTTCGATGGGAGTCTGTTCGATCGCGCTGATAGCACCCGCACATCGGGCTGACGGCCGTTGGCACGGCACTGGCACTTGGCTGACATGACGAGCCGAGCCGCGCGGCAACCGCTGCGGCAGGCTGTGATCTGTACTATTTGCTACACACACCCTGCGTGGTTATATCTGACGCAGCGCAGACTTGGGGACGATCGTGACTCACCCGCCGCAACAGCCAGGTCCCTACGGCCAGCAGCCGCAGTCCGGGCCCCCTTACGGCCAGTCCTACGGGGCGCCCTACGGTCAGCAGCCGCCCGGCGGTTACGGCCAGCAACGGTCCGGGCCGGGTCAGCCGCAATCCGGCGCTCCGTACGGTCAGCCGCCGCAGTCGGGGCCCCCCTACGGTCAGCAACCCGGCCAGCCCTACAGCGGCGCACCGTACGGTCAGCAGCCGCCCGGTTATCCGCCCTATCAGCAGCCGCCCGGGCAGCACAAGAAAAAGCGGACCGGGCTGATCATCGGAATCGTGATCGCAGTCGTCGTGGTGCTCGGCCTTGTCACCGCCGGCGTTGTGCTCATGAAGGGCGACGACAAGGGCGGCGGCAGCGGGGGTAAAGGCTCCGACAAGGCGTCGGCCGTCAACTTCGGCGCGACCGACCCGTGTGGGTACCTCACCCCGGACGCGTTCAAGGACATCGCGGGCAAAGATGAGAGAACTAAGCAACTGGCCGTGGATCTGGTTCCGGAAGGGCTCAACCAGTGTTCCGTCCACATCGTACTCAAAATTAGCAACGAGGCCGGCCTCCTGCTCGACATGGATAGTAGCCAGCAGGCGGATCTGGCCAAGCTGAAGCAAACGCCGGAGAAGGGCACCAAGGGGGTCAATGACGGGCCGTTCTACATCGTCAAGCCCACGGTCACGGGCACCCAGACCTGCAAGGAGACCCTGTACCGGCCCGACGGCTCGGGGGTCCAGGTGGGCGGGAACGTCTCCGTCGGCGCCGTGGACCAGAACGGCCGCCTCAAGCCCGGCGTGGACACCTGCGCCGCGATCGATAAGGCGATCTCCGCCGTCGCGACCACGTTGAAGGGTAAGGGTCCGACCAAGATCAGCTACCCGCCGGATTCGTTCGGCAGCGCGGACGCGTGCAAGCTCGTCACGGGTAACGACGTCGGCGCGGCGCTGCAGAACCCGGGCGAGGCAGCCCTCCCGTCGGCGACAACCCACAGGTGCTCGTTCGTCAACGCATCTAACCTCAAGGGGGCAACCGCGTCGGTGAACATGTCACTGCAGAAACAGCCCGAGTCGGCTCAGGATTATCCCGGAGGTCAGCAGCTGAACATCGCCGGCCGGGACACCGTCGTGTACACGTTGGATCAGCCCGGCAGCCCGTTCGCAAGCTGCACGGCCGAGACCGCCGGCAAGGTGTGGCAACCCTGGCAGGGTGTGATGATTTCCCAGGACGCGGCACCGCGGCTCATCGAGTATGTCGAGCTCAACGTGTTTGCCGTGGGGGGTAACACACAACAGACATGCCAGGTGGCCAAGGATCTCGCCGCCAAGGCGTGGCCGAACCTGCCCCAAGCGCGCTAGGGCTGGGCCGTCGGCGTCGGCATCCGCGTTGGGGATGTGACGTGCCTTAGCGGGCGATCAGGCCTCGACGGTCCTCGGACACGAGGTCGGCGTACTCGGGATGCCGGCGGATGTAGGCGGCCACAAACGGGCATTGCGGCACCACCTGGTCTCCCGCCGCCCGTGCCCGCTCGAGCACGTCGGCGATCAGCGCGGAACCGAACCCCCGTCCCTCGAATCGAGGTTCGACCTTGGTGTGCGGCAGCTCAATAATATTGCCGCGCCGGGAATAGCTGGCGATGCCGGCCAGCTCGTCGTTCACGCGGAGTTCGTATTGACCGGCCTCGGAATTGTCGGTGACTGTCATACCACAAGGTTAACCCTATAGGTCGGATAGAGGGTTAGAGTTCATTTCCTCGCCGAGGGCGGCCTCGTGTCTCTTCCGGGCCGATGTCACGGCGGTCACGTTGGCCTCGGCCCAGTCGGTGATCGCTCGAATCGGGTCCCGTAAGGACGCTCCGAGCGGGGTCAATTCGTACTCGACCCGGGGTGGAACCTCGGCGTAGACGGTACGGATGAGCAGGCCGTCCCGTTCCATGGCCCGCAGGGTTTGTGTCAGCACCTTAGGCGTGACCCCGCCGAGTGTGTCTCGCAGCTGGGTGAATCGGCGGGGTCCGTTCGCAAGGCTCAACACGACGAGCACGGACCACCGGTCGCCGATGCGATCGAGGAGCAGCCGAGTGGCACAGGCGGGGTTGAACGCGTCGCCGTTTCTCATGGTTTCCTCTGGGTATCAATAGCACGTTGAAGTAACCAGTATCTATCAGATACCTTTGGCTCCCCTACGTCAGGAGGAGATCCATGAAGATTCTGTTGATCGGTGCCACCGGGATGATAGGGAGCCGGGTGGCGATCGAAGCCAGGAACCGGGGCCACGAGGTCACGGGGGTAACCCGCCGCGGGCGGGACGGGACGGAACCTGCGGAGGCGTCCGACGCTGCCGCGATCGCCTCGCTTGCCGCCGGTCACGATGCGGTCGTGCTGGCGGTGGCCCCGCCCCGCGACGGGTCCGACGCGACAGCTCCACTGCTTGCCGCCGGTCGGGGAGTGCTCGCCGGACTTCGGGCCGCGGGCATCCGGCGACTGATCGTGGTCGGCGGCGCCGGCAGCCTGGAACTGCCCGGCGGTGGACGGTTCGTGGATTCGCCCGATTTTCCGGCGGGGCCTAAGCCGGAAGCCCTCGCTCATGCCGAACTTTTGGAGCTTATCCGCGCCGAGGCCGACGACCTGGATTGGACCTACATCTCGCCGCCTATGGTGATCCAGCCCGGCGAGCGCATCGGCCAGTTCCGGCTCGGGGGCGACGCACTGCTGACCGACGCCGACGGCAGCAGCCACATCTCCGCCGAGGATTATGCCGTGGCGCTGGTGGATGAACTGGAGACGGGCCAGGCGCTGCGGCGCCGAATCACGGTCGCGTACTGAGGCCCTACCCTGCCAGTTTCCGCAGATAGTGGGCCGTCGGCGAATCTTTTTCGTTGAGCAGGTCGCGCGGCGTGCCGCTAAAGAGGAGGCGGCCGCCGTAGCGGCCCGGTCCGGGCCCCAGGTCGATGACCCAGTCGGCCTGGGCGATCATGTCCAGGTTGTGTTCGATCACTACGACCGTGCCGCCCCCGTCGACGAGCCGATGCAGCAGGCGAAGCAGAGTCACGACGTCGGACGGGTGTAGCCCTGTGGTCGGCTCGTCGAAGATGTAAACCCGGCCGGGCCTGTCGAGCTCGTCGGCGAGCTTCAGCCGCTGGCGCTCGCCGCCGGACAGGGTGGTGAGAGGCTGCCCCAGCGGGAGATAGCCGAGCCCCACCTCGACCAGGCGGCGGAGCCTTCGCGTGGTAGCGGGCTCGTCGAACACATCGACGGCGTTGGAGATACTCAGCCCGAACACCTCGCTGATGTCGAGCCCGCGGTAGCGGTACCCCAGCACCTCGTCGGTGAACCGGCGGCCCCGGCACTCCTCGCACACACTGACCACCGGATCAAGGAAGGCCAGATCGGTATAGATGACACCTAGGCCGGCGCAGCGGGGACAGGCGCCGGAGGAGTTGGGGCTAAATAGCGACGGACTCACCGAGTTTTCCGCGGCGAACACGGCGCGGATTGAATCCAGGATTCCGGTGTAACTCGCCGGGTTCGACCGCCGCGAGGCGTGCAGCGCGCCCTGATCGATGGTGACCGCGTCCGGCCGTGCGGCCGGTAAGTTGCCGTGGATCAGGCTGGACTTGCCTGAGCCCGCCACGCCCGTCACCACGGTCAGCACCCCGACGGGGATGTCCGCGTCCACATCCCGCAGATTGTGCTGGTCGGCGCCGCGGATCTCGACGGCCGAGGTCCACGGTCGTGGTGTTTCATTGACGCTCGGCCGGTGCCGGAGCTGCTCACCCGTCGATGTGCCCGACCGCGCGAGGCCCTCGAGATCTCCCTGGTAGAGCAGCCGACCGCCGGCCTCGCCCGCGCCCGGACCGAGGTCGACAATGTGGTCGGCTATGGCGATGACATCTGGGTCGTGCTCGACCACCAGGATGGTGTTTCCCTTGTCCCGCAGCCCGCGCAGCAGGGTGGTCAGCTGGGACACGTCGTGCGGGTGCAGTCCGACGCTGGGCTCGTCGAAGATGTACGTCATGTCCGTCAGGCTGCTCCCCAGCTGCCGGACGGTCTTCACCCGCTGCGACTCGCCGCCGGACAGCGTGGACGTGGACCGGGCGAGGCTCAGGTAACCCAGCCCGATGGAGACGAGCTGCTCCAACCGGGCCGTGAGGGTCGCGATGATAGGCGCGCCCGTCGGGTCCGCTATGGTCCGCACGAACTCCAGCAGCTCGTCGGCCTCGAGTGTGACGCAGTCCGCGATGTTGCGGCCGCCGATCCGGCACGACAAGGCGGCCTCCGACAACCGCGTGCCCGCGCACCGTGGGCATCGTTCCTGCGTGACGACCCGGCCGAACGCCTCCCGGCTGCGGCCGCGCAGCGACGAGGCATCCTTGCCCAGCCAGATGCGCTCAAACCGGGTCACGATCCCCTCCGGTGGGTCGCCGTCGGAGTCCGGTGCCGGTGCGCGCAGCAGGGTGTGCAGGAGATCCGGCGGGTAGCCACGCAGCGGCAGATCGACGTCGAACAAACCCGAATTTGCGTAGGTCCGCCAGGTCCAGCCGCCGACGTGAAACGTCGGAAACCGGATGGCGCCCTCGCTCAGCGATCGAGTCTTGTTGACCAGCTGGTCCACGTCGAGGCTACGAACGGTACCCAGGCCGGTGCAGTGGAGACACATGCCCTGCGGATCGTTGAACGAGAACGCGTTGGAGTAGCCAACGAATGGCGTGCCGACCCGCGACCACAGCAGCCGCATCAGCGAGTAGATGTCCGTGACGGTGCCGACCGTCGAGCGTGCGTTGCCGCCCAACCGCTTCTGATCGATGACGATGGCGGCGGACAGGTTTTCCAAAGTGTCGACATCCGGCTGCCCGTAGCGGGGGAGCCGGTTGCGCACGAACGTGGTGAACGTCTCGGACAGCTGACGGCCCGACTCGGCGGCGATGGTATCGAACACCAGCGACGACTTTCCGGAGCCGGAAACCCCGGTGACCACGGTGATCTGCCGCTTGGGAATCCGCAGGCTGACATCCTTGAGGTTATGTTCCCTGGCCCCGACAACGTTGATATGACTGTTGACGTGATCGTGTGTCATGGCCCAAGGCTATGACTGGGGTATGACGAAACGAACCTTGTGACGATCCCGGTAGATTGACCGCATGATCCCTCCGTTCGTCGACGAGGCCTGGCTGAGCGAGCACCCGGATGCTGTACTGGCCGACGTCCGCTGGTACTCCGACGACCGCGAGCCGGGCGCGGAATATGCGGTGGGCCACATTCCGGGCGCGGTGTATGTGGACCTGGAGCGATGGTTGGCCGGCCCCGCTGCCGACGCTGAGGGACGGCACCCGTTGCCCGATCCCGAGGTCTTCGCCGAGGGAATGCGCCGGGCCGGAATCGGCGACGCGGACACAGTCGTCGCCTACGACGACGCCGGGGGAGTGATCGCCGCCCGGCTGGTGTGGTTGCTGCGCGCCCTCGGGCAGCCCGCGGCGCTACTCGACGGCGGTCTGCGGACCTGGCGGGGGCCGGTCGCCCGAGGCGAACATCACCGGCCGCCTTCGACATTTGCCGCGAGGCCCTGGCCGACCGACCGGCTGGCGGACGTCGATGAGGTAGCCCGCCTGGCCGACGGTGAGGCCGCGGAGCTGCTGTTGGACGCGCGCCCCGCGGAGCGATACGCCGGAGCGCCGGACGGGCTCGATTCCCGGTTCGGACACATCCCCGGCGCCCGAAGCCTGCCCTGTCGGGAGAACCTGACCACCGACGGCAGGTTGCTGCCCGTGCGGGAACTCCGGGACCGTTTCGCGGCCGCGGGGGTGACGCAGGAGGGCCCGACAGTCGTCTCCTCCTGCGGATCCGGCGTCACCGCCTGTCACACCCTGTTGGTGCTGGAACACCTGGGTTACCCGGCCGGCCGGCTGTATCCGGGATCTTGGTCGCAGTGGAGCGGCAGCGACCGACCGGCGGTCACGGGCTCGGCGCCTCGCTGAGCCCTCCTTCTCGGCTAGCCGCCCGACGGGCCGGCAGCGCGAGGGTCAGCACGACCAACGCTCCGATCATGCACACCAGTCCCTCCAGCCCAAGCTCGAACGCGTGGTCGTAGCCGGCGGGCAGGGCGCCGAAGAAGATCGGTCCGATGATCGCCACCCCAACGGCGTTACCTACCTGCTGCGCGGTGGACAGCGTGCCCGAGATCGCCCCGGCCTGCTCGGCGTTCGCGCTTTGCAACACGATCACGGTCAGCGCGGTGATGCACAGACCCATCCCCGCCCCCGCGAGCAGCAGGCCGGGAGACACCGCCAACACCGGGCCGCCGATTCCCACCGCTCGCGTCGTCAACAGAAGCGCGAGATGGCCGCCGGCGAGCAGCACGGCCCCGGCGATCACAACGCCTCGGCCGAATCGGGCGGCAAGGCCGGCCGCCTTTGCCGAGGCATAGAGGTAGGAGACCGCCACGATCGTGAACATCAGGCCCGAATCCATCGCCGAAAGGCCCCGCCCCTGCTGTAGGTACAGGGCCAGGATCACGAAGTAGGAAGCCTGGCCGCAAAAGAGCAGAAACTGTCCCAGCATTCCGACACTAAAGGCACGAGAACCGAACAGTCGCAGGTCCAGCAGCGGCGTCCGCGCCTGGGCGAGCATTGAGCGCTGGCGCAGTACGAAGGCGGCAATGAGGAAAGGTGCTGCGGCGAGGCTGAGCCAGGTCCAGGCCGGCCACCCCTGTTGCCGACCCTCCAGCAACGGGAGGATCAGCGCCGTCAGGCCGGCGGTGGCCAACACCAGGCCACTCACGTCAAGGCGGGTCGAATGTGCCGATCTCGATTCCGGGACCAGCCGTGGGATCAACGCGAGCGCGGCGACGCCGACCGGAATGTTGATGAGAAAGACCGAACGCCAACCGAGTCCCGCGACGTCGGCGGTCAGCAGCACGCCGCCGATCAGCTGGCCGCCGGCGGCGGCGACGCCCATAGTGGTGGCGTAGGCGCCAATGGCGCGGGTCCGTTGTTTCCCGCTGAACATCACGCCGATGATGGCGAGAACGATCGGTGTGATGAGCGCCGCCGCGGCGCCCTGGAACAGGCGTGCGGTTACCAGTGCGCCGACATTCGGTGCCGCCCCGCAGGCCGCGGACGCGAGGGTGAACAACGCTATGCCGAGCAGAAACAGCCGGCGCCGGCCCCATCGGTCGCCGAGCTGACCGGCGGCAATGAGCAGCACCGCGAAGGTGAGGCCGTAGCCGGCGACCACCCACTCCAGGGCCGTGGCGCCCGCGTGCAGACCGGTCTGCGTCGACGGCAGGGCCACGTTGACGATGAAGAAGTCCAGCACGACGAGGAAGGTTCCCGACAGCAGTACCGGAAGTGCCGCCCAGTGATAGGCGGATGGTTCGGTATCGTGCCGGCGCGGCACGGTGGTCGGCGGATCGCTGAGGGTTTTAGAGGGTGTCATGCTCTCTTTATCCGGTCTCCCCTTGGGGGAGAGTCAACCTATACAAACTTTCTCCCGGTGGGAGAGCCGTTGCTTGACTCTCCCCCAAGGGGAGAGGCGAGGATGTTGCTATGAACGGTTTGCTCGGCATCGGTGACTTCTCGAAGATGACGTATCTCAGCGTCAAGGCGCTGCGCCACTACCACGCCGTGGAGCTGTTGGAACCGGCCTCGGTGGATCCGGTCACCGGGTATCGGTTCTACCGGCCGAATCAAGTCGCGACGGCTCATCTCATCCGGCGGTTTCGGGATCTCGGGATGCCGTTGGAGGAGGTGCGCACGCTCCTGACCGTGTCGGATGTTGGTTTGCGCAATCGAACGATCATCGCCCACCTCGAGCGGATGGAACGGCAGCTGCAGGATACGCAGGACGTGGTGGCGTCGCTGCGGGTGCTGCTGGAAGACTCGCAACCTCCGCTGCAGATCACCCGGCGCTCCGAGCCGTTGACGCCGGCCTTTGCGATCACGGCGCACGTCGACTCGACGGAGGTTATCGGCTGGTGGGTAGGGGCGTTCGAGGAGCTGCATGCGGCCCTTCGATCGTCGGGCGCGACCAGGACCGGCCCCGACGGTGCCCTCTTCTCGGCGGACTTCTTCGAACTGGGTAAGGGTGAGGTCGTTGCGTTCGTGCCGGCCGAGGGTTTCGTGTCGGCTGAGGGCGGCGTGCCGCGAGGCCGGGTGATCTCCTATGAGGTGCCGGCCGCGGAGTTGGCAGTCGCGACCCACCGTGGCCCGTTCTCCGATCTCGACCGCACTTACGGTGCGCTCGGTACCTGGATCGCCGAACGGTCGATGGGCGTCGAGGGGCCGATCCGCGAGCGCTACCTGCCGTTGGGAGACCCCGACGACCTGTTCGACCATGCGACCGAGGTCTGCTGGCCCATTTCCGCCTAGACTCCCGCTATGGAGATTCGCGCCGTCCGCGGCGACGACCTGCCCCACCTCGCCGAGATGTACGTGCGGGTATATCGGGCATTCGACGCCGGAGAGCAATGGGACTTCGGCACGGCGGCGCGGCTGCTGAGGCACTACTTCGGCCGTCATCCGGAGTTGGCCTTTTGCGCCGTCGAAGATGACCGACCGCTGGGTGCGTTCTTTGTGGATGTGAAGCCCTGGTGGGACGGAAATCGCCTCGTGGACGGGGAGATTTTCGTTGATCCCGCCGAGCAACGGAAGGGGATAGGCGCTGCTCTGATCTTCCGGGTGCTCACCGAGGCGGTAAGGCTTTATGCGGTAACTGTTTGGGAGACAACCACTTTCGCCGATGTGGAGTTTCCCCTGAGTTGGTACCGCCGGTTGGGCATGGAATTCATCTCCGAATGGACGATCATCGGCGGCGATGTCGGCACGATGCTGCGGCGATGTCAGCTACGTGATAACGCTGTGACCGATGTGTAGCGCCAGCGGAAACGCCAACCAGGTCAATACAGCAGGCGGTCGGCAGTCCGACGGGTGTTCCGCCCATCCGACACCGATATGTGGTCTACTACACCCATGACGTCGTTTATCCCGCAATCGTGGCGGTGGTCGCCCTCCCGGCGACCGTAACCGTTGTGTATTCGGCCGCCCTCGATGGCGACCGAATACCGCAAGCTCTGGGATTCGACGCATCATCGACGGTGGCCTCTTTTCGAGAGGAATCACCATGGACATCGTTCTTACCGACCAGATATCTGCCCCAGTCCTGCCGGAAGACCGTCCCGGCGATCAGCTGGAGCGGTCGATCGCGGCATCGCCGGACCGGTTCCGGATACTCACCGGCGATCGCCCGACCGGCGCCCTGCACCTCGGGCACTATTTCGGCACGCTCGCCAATCGGGTACGACTACAGGACGTCGGCGTCGAAACATTCGTGATCATCGCCGACTACCAGGTGATAGCGGACCGGGACACCGCCGGCGACATTCGGGGCAACGTGTACGAGATCCTGGCCGATCAGCTCGCGGCCGGCATCGACCCGGAGCGCACTACCGTCTTCGTCCACAGCGCGGTTCCCGCCCTCAACCAGCTCATGCTGCCGTTCCTGAGCCTGGTCTCGGTGCCGGAGCTGCAACGCAATCCGACGGTGAAGGCCGAGGCGCAGGCCGCGGGTCAGCGCACTCTGGGTGGGCTGATGCTGACCTATCCGGTGCACCAGGCGGCTGACATCCTGTTCTGCCACGGAAACTTGGTCCCCGTGGGGCGGGATCAGCTGGCTCACCTGGAGGTAGCCCGGCTCATCGCCCGGCGGTTCAACAACCGCTACTCGCCGGGGGAGCGGTTCTTTCCCGAGCCGGAGGCACTAGTTGGATCGGCTCCGGTACTGCTGGGCACCGACGGTGCCAAGATGAGTAAGAGCCGCGGCAACGCCATCGAGCTGCGCGCCAGCGCCGACGAGACGGCCAGACTGATCCGTCGCGCCAAGACCGACAGCGAGCGGGCAGTCACCTACGAGCCGCACCGGCGGCTGGAGGTGGCCAACCTGCTGCTGTTGGCCGCGCTGTGTCAGGGCCGTTCACCCGAGACAATCGCCGAGGAGATCGGCGGGGCCGGCTCCGGGCGGCTAAAGACGGTGGTCACCGAGAGCATCAACGAGTATTTCGCCCCACTGCGGCGTCGCCGGACCGAGCTGGCCGCCGACCGCAGCCATCTGAGGTCGGTGCTCGCGGCCGGCAACACCCGCGCGAATGCCATCGCCGAGACCACCCTTGACCGCGTTCGCGAGGTCATGGGCATGACCTACTGACCGGGTTCGGTTCGGCGTCGGCTGACGACGTGAGTCTTATGCCCGCTCCAGGCGGGGGAAGATCGGGCTCGGCTCGCCAACCGTGTCGCCGACGCCGCACTGCTCGGCGATGCGGGTGGCGGGTTCCGGCAGGAACGGCGTCAGGTGCTCGGCTAGTTCCCGGCAAGTCGCTACCAGCTCGGCCAGCACCGCATCGAGCTCGCGCGGGTCGCCGCCGTCCTGCCGCTCCCGCTTGGCCAACGCCCACGGTGCGGCATGCTCGACGTATCGGTTGCCGGCGCCGCCGATCCGCACGATCACCTCGGCGGCCTGCCGGAAATCGAAGCCGGCCAGCGCCCGATCGATCTCCCCGGTAGCGGCCTCCCGGACCGCCCGCAACTGCGCAGCGGCCGGGTGGTCGCCGGCGGCCGGCGGCACGGTTCCCGCGCGGTAGCGCCGCACCATGGACAGCGTGCGGTTGACCAGGTTGCCGATGTTGTTGGCGAGGTCCTCATTTGCCCGGCCGATGAGCCGACCTTCGGTGTAGTCGGTGTCGCCGGCGCGGGCGACATCGCGCAGCATCCACCACCGCAGCGCGTCAGTGCCGTACCGGGCGGCGATGTCACTGGGGTCCTCGGCATTGCCCGCCGATTTGCTGATCTTCTCCCCATTGGCCGTCAGGTATTCGTGCACGAAGATGGTGTCCGGCAGCCGGATCCCGGCCGACAGCAGCATCGCCGGCCAGTACACGGCATGAAACCGGAGGATCCCCTTGCCGATGACGTGCACCCGCTCATCGCTGCCGTCCCACCAGTGCCCGAAGGCGGCCGCGTCCGTGCCGTAGCCGGGTGCGGTGATGTAGTTGGCCAGTGCGTCATACCAGACGTAGACGACCTGGCTTGGGTCCGTCGGCACCGGAATGCCCCAGCCGCGGGCGCGCGCCACGCTGCGGGAGACGCTGAAGTCCTCCAGCCCGGCCGCGATGAATGCCAGCACCTCCCGCTTGCGGGAGGGGGGCTCGATCCGGAGCTCATCTGAGTCGATGAGTTCGGTCAGCCGGTCGGCGTACCGGCTGAGCCGGAAGAAATAGTTCTCCTCCGTCACCGTCTCCGGTTCCGTGCCGTGCTCGGGGCAGCGGCCGTCGGTCAGCTCGCCGGGGGAGTAGAAGACTTCACAGCCCACGCAGTACAGGCCCGAGTAGGCCTTGCGGTACAGGTCTCCGTTGGCGTCGCAGGCGTTCCAGAGTTTGGCGACGCCGGGGCCGTGCCGAGGGTCGGAGCTGGTCTTGATGAAGTCGTCGAACGACAGGTCCAGCGAATCGGCGAGGCCGGCGAACTGGGTTGCCACCCGTTCGACGTATTCCTGCGGCGTGATGTCCTCGGCCTCGGCACGTTGCACATTCTTCAGCGAATTGTCGTCGGTGCCGGTCTGGGCGCGTACCTCGTGTCCGCGCTGGCGGCGGTGCCGCGCGAGGACGTCGGTCTGCACGAGCTCGAGGGCGTGGCCGACATGCGGCCTGCCGTTGACGTAGGGAATGGCGGTGGTGATGAAGGAGCGGGCCATGGCACTGTCTTTCTGCCCTAGCAGGCATGGTCTGCCTAGCAGGCATGTCTGCCTCGGGCCCGCGTATGTCGAAGGCCGGCGAGGCCTTCTCGATACTGGGTTAGAGCACGCGGAGTTGGCCGAATGACATCATCATTCGGCTGGGCATGACCGCTACTGCGGCACATGGACTCGGCATGGCGGTAACGGTACCCCCTTTACGGCGATGTCGGAGTGGCGGTGTCAGAGGTCGCCGCGGTTCAGCCGGGCGCGCTGTTGTCGCCCCAGCTCCGAGGTGCGCCGCATGTGCCGGACCAGTAGCTCCAGTTCCATCTCGGTGTAGTCCTCGAACATGGTGTCCCAGCCGGTGCGCAGCCTGTCCCAGACATCGCGCAGGCGATGGAGCCCCTCGGTCCGGAGGCGTACCTTAACCTGGCGTTTGTCCGATTCGTCCCGCTGCCGGGTGACATAGCCTGCTCCCTCCAGCCGGTCCACGAGGCGGGTCGCCGACCCGCTGGTAAGCCCGGTCAGCTCGGCGATCTCGCCGGTGGTTCGAGGCCTTGGGTCGGCGCTGAGCAGGTTGAGGCACTGCAAGTCGGTGGGGTGAATCCCCACGTGGCCAGCCACCGCCTGGTTGAACAGCACGTATGAGGCCAGGTACTCACGCGAGGCGCTATCGAGCTCCCGCAACAGACTCGATCGAGCCACCACCACTCCCAAGATAGATGCGTCACGCAGGTAATTGAGATATATTACCTGCATGACGCATACAATACCCTCATCGACCGTAGCCGTAGCCGGTGCCACCGGCGCCCAAGGTGGAGCCACCGCCAGGGCTCTGCTCGCCCGCGGCCGCCCCGTGCGGGCCCTCACTCGCAACCCCGATTCGGCTGCCGCCCGCCAACTGCGTGCCATCGGCGCCCAGGTAACGTACGCGGACTTCGCCCACCCCGACTCCCTGCGAGGAGCACTCGCCGGGTCGTCCGCACTATTCGCCATGACAACTCCGTTTGAGGCGGACGTGGAGCAGGAGGTACGCGAGGGCGTCGCGCTACTCAATGCCGCTGCCAGCGCCGGCGTCGGGCACATAGTGTTCACCTCCGCCACCAATGCCGACCGCGCGACCGGAATCCCGCACTTCGACAGCAAGCACCGACTCGAGCGACACCTGGTTTCATTGGGCGTGCCGTGGACCGTCATCGCACCCGCTGCCTTCATGGATCAATACCGCGAGAGTTGGACCTTGGACGCCCTCCGCCGGGGAGAATTCTGCCGCCCCATGCCCGGCGAACGGCCAGTGGCCCTGATCCCCGCGGTGGACATCGGGTCCTTTGCCGCCCTCGCGCTGTCGGAACCCGAGCGCTTCACGGGTCGCCGAATCGACATCGCCGCTGATGAGCTGACCGGTCGCCAGATTGCCGCCGTGTTGGGCGCCGCCTGCGGGCGCCCGGTTCGATACATCGAATTGCCGAACGAGTATGTCGAGCGATACTCCGCCGCCCTGGCGACGATGTTTCGTTACTTCGCCGCAGTCGGCATGGACGTGGACGTCTCGGGGCTTCGCCGCGAATATCCCGAGGTTGGATGGCATTCGTTCGCCGATTGGGTCGGCGAACACGCCTGGGACCTTGCGCTCGCCTGATCGACGGCTCCGACCGGGTGCTCTCCTTATAGCACCCCGGCGTCTCGGGCCGTCCACGCCGAGGGATACAGCGGCCGAAATCCGAGCTCGCTCCGAATCCGCGCGGTGTCGACGATGCCGTCCCAGGGATTATCGACAGTGCGGTCCGCTGCCCCCACTGGTTGCTCCACGCCGGCCAGCCGGTGCAGGTCGAACGCCGTGATCGGCGCGTCGTCCGCTGCATTGTAGGTCCGTCCCTCGACGCCCGGCGCGCGTAGCGCCCGGAGCAGCGCCTGCGCCACATCGGCGTGGTGTACCAGCTGCAGCCGTTGGTGGGGCGCCCACAGGCCGGCCCACCGCAGCGCCTGCGCCAGGTGCGGGTCCCCCTCGCCGTAGACGTAGGCCAGCCGAACGATAATCAGCGGCAAACCGGCGTCATCGCGCAGCCGTCGCAGTCCCGCTTCCGCCTCGGCCTTCGAACGTGCGTAGGCACCCCATCTCTCCGCCGGGCCTAGCGAGTCGTCTTCACGCGTTGGCCTACCGGACACGGGCGCGTACACCAGATTTGTGCTGGTCTGAATGAATCGAGTCACCCCTGCATCGGCCGCCTCGCGGCCCAGCGCTATCGCGGCGTCCCGGTTCACCGCGTACGCCTCGTTATCCGGCACGCCGCGAAACGCCGCGGCCACATTGATCACCACGTCTGCGCCGGACAGCGCCCGCCGTCTGGCGTCGGCGTCCCGGAGGTCGCCGACCGTCACCTCCGCACCCAGCTGGGCAAACGGTGCGCCCCGATCCTCGTCACGCACCAGCACCCTTATCGACTCTGTCGGCTCCGCCCACTGCAATAGCCGCGGCAGAAATCGCCGCCCCACCTGTCCGGTCGCCCCGGTCACCGCGATTGTGCTCATGACATTCTCCTTCGTCGGCTCCCACCAGTTTCCCGGCTGCGACCGGAATTGGGGAGAGGGCCGGTTAGCCAGGGACTCCAAGTGCTGGGGATCCAAAGCTTTGCCGCGGCGTGATATCCAAATCCCGCAGTACCTAAATCTCGCAATAC
>DATATO010000309.1:0-2725 GCA_036268755.1 Mycobacteriales bacterium
ATTCGTTGGCCGTGGTGCCGAGCGGGTGCATCAGAACGCCCATGCCGTGCGAGAAGAAAGCACCCCAGCCGTAGGGGAAGTTTCCGGTGTTCACCGCGGCGCCGCGGAAGATCGAGTAGCTGAAGATGACCAGAAAGATCATGAACAGGATCAGCCAGGCGCCACCGGTGTGTGAACCGTAGAACCGGGACGAACGGCCGTACTCCTTGGGTTCGGAGCGCAACCGGATGATCGCGAACGTGGTGATGCCGACCAGCACACCGAGCGCGATGAAGTCCTGCAGGAAGCCCAGCGCGTCCCACCGGCCGACGATCGGGATGTGGAAGTTCGGCACGAACAAGGTGCCGTACGCCTCGATGTAGACGGTGATGAGGATGAAAAAGCCCCACATCGTCAGGAAGTGCGCTACCCCGGGTACCGACCACTTCAGCAGTTTGCGCTGGCCGAGCACCTCGGAGATCTGCGCCCAGAGCCGGGAGCCGACGTCGTCGGTGCGACCGGTGACCGGCTGACCGGACAGTGTGAGTTTGACCAGCCACAGCACCCGGCGTACCGCAAGCAAAGCGATGAACGCCGTCCCGCCCAGTCCGACAACGAGTCTGATCAGCATCTGCGTGTGCACGGAGCATCTCCCCATATCCGGTGTTACTGACGAGTAACTAGTCTGATGCTACTCGCCGGTAACTTAACTACTGCACCTGCTCAAGCCGTGTAAGCATGCTCATAGTGACATCCTCGAAGGGCCCGCCGCGACGAAGGATGCCCTAACTTGGCCGTCACCACGCTCCAGGCCCACCGAAGCGTCATCGACTTAGAAGTGCGGCACCGGGGGTATTGAGGGCAAATTGCTTCGCCGCCAGTGTCGGCGGGGATGCTGCGGCGTCCAGCTCGCGCTGGGAGGCACCGGTTCGATGGTGACATCGGTAGTGGTCGTGGTGGGCGGCTCGGTGGTCGACCGACTCGTGGACGGCGTGGTGGTGGGCGACGACGCGGGCGTTGAGGTCGGGGTGCTGGTGGGCGCCGGTGCGCTGCCCCCGTTACCCCGCGCCAGGACGGCCAGGCCGTAGATGATGACCGCGATCAGCGTCACCACCGCCAGGCCCCACAGGGCCAGGACCCACCGCTTCAGGTACCACGGCGACGGTTGTTCGCCAACGCTGAATTGCCCTGTTTCGTCAGTACTCGAGTAACCGCCGTAAGACGGCCGGTCGCCGGTCACTACTAGGGCGTCCCGCCGTCATGGTGGTGGTGATGATGATGGCCCTCGTCAGAGGTCGTCGTGGTGGTCGGCGCTGTGGTGGTCGGCTCAGTCGTCGACGGCGGGGCGGTCGTCTCGGTGGGGGTGGCGGGCTCGGTGGTCGTGCTGACCCCGCTGGAAGTCGTGGGCGCCGGAGCGGACGTCGTCGGAGACGTCGGAGACGTCGGGGTTTGCCTAGTGCCGCCGGTTCCCTTCGTCTGGTCGGCAAAGTAGTACAGCGCGATGCCGAGCAGGAATACGGCGACAAATGCCACGGTGAGGAAAATAATCGGCCGCCGGTACCACGGGCCACTGCGCTCGGGGTCCCCTTCCTCCCCTTCCTCCTGGCTGCCGTAGTCGTAATAGCCGGTCGGAGCTTCGCTGGGGTCCTCGGGAGGTTCGTTGCCGCTCACGTGCGCCCATATTAGTCCTGGATCCTGGCAGCTTTGCAGCGGCCGCAGCTCAGAAACCGTGCGGCAGCGTAATCACCGTGTGCGGCAACGTCACTGTCGACGGGACATGGGGGTGATGGTGATGGTGTTGCGGCGGCTCGGCGGGGGCGGGGGATCCGTTCGCCGGCGGCGGTGGCACCTCTTCGGGTGTCTGTTCGGGCGTTTCGGGCGGCGGCGGTGTCTCGCTAGCGGTCGACGGGGTGGTTGTCGGCGTTGTGGTGGACGAGCGGGTGGGCGTGATAGACGAGGTGGTCGTGGCCGGGCCGCCGGTCTGGCCGCCGCCGCGTGACAGCTCGACGATGCCGTAGATGACCAATGCGAGCAGTAGTGCGACCAGCAGTGCCCACAGCGCCAGCAGCAGCCGATTCCGATACCAGGGCTGCGGCGCGCCGTCGGGCGCCGCGGATTCGGCGTCTTCAGCGCTTTGATCGGGCTCGCGCTCGGAAACCAGCGAACCGTCGGAGCCGTATCGGGCCATCAGTGTCGGCCGATCGCTCGGGTCGTCCGGAAGGCCAGTCACGCCCCGATGCTACGTCAGAGTTGTCGCTGCACTTCGTCGGCGAAAAGCTGGAGCTGGTCGAGGTCAGACATGTCCAGCAGCTGCAGATACACCCGCTGCAGACCGATCCCGGCGTAGCCGCCGAGCTGGTCCACGATCTGATCAGGCGTGCCGGCCAGGGGCGAATTCGACCGCAACTCCTCGACTTCGCGCCCGATTGCGGCGGCCCGCTTGGCGATCTCGGCCTCGTCGCGCCCCGCGCACACCACGAAGGCCGCAGAGTAGGTCATCGAATCGGCGGGCCGGCCGACCGCGTCGACCGCTTCACGGACCCGGCCGAACTGGGTGGTGATGGTGTCCAGTGGCGCGAACGGCACGTTGTATTCGTCGGCGAAGGTGGCGGCCAGCCGCGGCGTCCGGGTGGCTCCCGATCCGCCGATGATGATCGGCGGGTGCGGCCGCTGCACCGGCTTGGGTAGCGCCGGTGAGTTGTTGACGGCGTAGTGCGTCCCCGCGTAGTCGAACGTCTCACCGACC
>DATATO010000310.1:0-3467 GCA_036268755.1 Mycobacteriales bacterium
AGCTGGTCTCGGTGGTCACCTCGGCCACTGCCGTGATGTATGCGTTTGCGCCCGTGTCGCTCGCCGCACTGCGGAAGCGGGACGCAGACCGGCCGCGACCGTATCGAACACCCATTGCCACGCTGCTCGCACCGATCGGGTTTGTCAGCGCCAACCTGATCGTCTACTGGGGTGGCTACGACACGACGTGGAAAATCCTCGCGGCCGTCGTGGTCGGCCTGGTGGTCTTCGCCGTCAGCCGCGCCACCACGCCAGCGAAGAAGCGCCGTCCACTGGAACCGCGGGCCGCGATCTGGACGGTGCCGTGGCTGCTCGGCCTGGGCGTCATCGGGTATCTCGGCCGCTACGGCGATACCAGCCGCAATATCCTCCCGGACTGGATCGACCTGCTTGTCGTGATCGGGTTCTCATTGGCGATCTTCTACTGGGCGGTGAGCTGTGCGCTGACCACGGAGAAGGTTCAAGCCGCTGTAGTCAGCGAGGAAGCCGAGCTGGTGACGGCCGGCAGCCCGCTCTAGCACGCCTCCAGTGCGCCGGAACCTCTTCGTCAGTGCGCCTCCAGGTCGGCGAGGTGAAACCTTAAAGCGGCGACACAGTCCTGTGCGCTAAGGACATCCGGGTATAGCACCGCGTTGAGACAAAGCCCGTCTAGTAAAGCAACGAGACGCGTGATCTCGGCCTCGATCTCGATGCCGGTGCGGAGATTTCCCCTCCCCGCCATACGAGTGAGCGCCCTGCGTACCAGGCTCCTGGTGCCGAGCGCGGACGTGCGCGCCAGCTCGCTGAGCAGCGGGTTGGTCCTGGCGGCCATGATGAACTCGACGAAAACGATCACTTCGGTGCGTCGAACGTCATCAAGCGGAAGCAGTTCTTCCAATACGCTCGCCCGTAACTTGCGCTGCTCAGACAGGGGAAGGGCGTCCACATCGCCCACCTCATCGAGGCGCCGGAGCATTCGGGTCGCGACCCGGTCCAGCATCGACTGCATCGCGAACCGCATCAGTTCCTGCTGGCTCTCGAAGTAATGACGTAGTGAGCCAGTGTTGAGTTGGGCCTCGTCAGCGACTGCCCGCAGGGAAGCATGCTGCAAACCGTCACGGACCACAATCCGGAAGAGCGCATCTACGACATCTAGCCGGCGGGTGGCTGGATTGACCTGTTTGGGCATACCCGTTTGTATCACAGTCGTGATACTTTGTTTATGTCACAGCTGTGATACATAAGCGAGGGATGTCATGGAAACTGTTTTGAACCTGCTGCTCATCAGGTTTGCGCTAATCGTGGCCGCGCTAGTCGTCGTGGCTTTGATCGCCTTTGCCGCCGCTGTGATCCTCAAGCGCCGAGGCAAGCTTCATCAGGCTCGCCAACATGTGGCGTCGGCGGCCACCGCCACGCTTCGGTACCTGGACGATCGCAACAATCAGCAAGATCGACTGAGTAGACCTCGGGGCCGCGGGACGCTAGCCCGGACGATGATCGGCGTCGCCGCTCGCTACGTCGACCAAACACGCGACCCGCGACGACCGGAAGACCGACGATGATCGGGCGTGCGGCTCGCACCCTGGCGAGCAGCGAAGACGACGAGCTACTTCATCACCTGCTGATCGACAAACTCATCAAGGGCGCCATTGTGCTCGTGGCGTTGCTCACCCTCGCTATGGGGATGGTGATCATTTGGAAGAAGTTCGCCAAGGAGGTCGATCCACCCGGCGCTACTCCGGATGCCGGGCGACGACCACTGCCATGCCCTGGTAGCCGGCCCTCGCCTTGATCGTCGTGTGCCCACCGCCGAGATTGCAAACGTGAGATTAGCACCCACCCGGCTTGAGGCACGCCGCCGACGAGCGAGTGGCCAAAAGAAATTCCCGACGAGAAACCGCGATCGACTCGAGGCAAAATACGAGGTCACAAGCTCGTATCTGTTCCTCAGTAGCTCACACACCGAGTCAAAGATGGAGTTACCCAACAAGGAAAACATCGGCATCATCACCTACATTGATCTCGGTACACCCCTCATCGACGAGGTGCAGGACATGGTGAACCGCGCATATACAAGCTCCAGCTGACAACGTGACGCAATGGAGGATGCCGCATGGACGATGTCGTCGAATGGTGCAATGCTCAGCTGGCGCGGACCCGAGAGGGCAAGAATCCCCGGGTGATCGCGGAGCTCAAGAGCGGCTGGGTGGTGATCGGCGAAACCCAGTTCCTGCCCGGATACTGCCTGCTGCTGTCGCGGGAGCCGGCGGCGGCCCTTGCCGAGCTGGCACTCGAGGCGCAGACCCGTTTCCTCGCCGATCTCGCACTCACCGGTCAGGCCGTTCACAACGTATGCGGCCGGCTGGGCGATCGGTTTCTTCGGGTTAACTACGAGGTGTTGGGGAATCGGTGGAACTATCTCCACGGCCATGTTTACGCCCGGTATGCCTGGGAGCCGCTGCCGGAACGGCTGGGGTCGATCCACGCATACGGCCCGCGACGCAACGACAACGAGCACCGGCTCGACGGCCGACACCAACCGCTCATCAGCGCGCTCCGCGCAGAGCTAAGAAGCCTCGTGGGGTCATCCTCGCACCGAGCGGTAGGCGGGGCGAAGCTCGTGGCCGGTGATCAGGCGGTGGGCTAACACGGTGCCGCCGGCCATCGCGGCCGGGATGACTAGCAGCGCCGCGAAGGGAATCAGGCACAGTAGGTAGGCCGGCACCGCGAATCCCAGCACCATGGCGCGGTGCTGCGATAGCGCGCGGTGGCGAGCCTTGAGCGAGTGGCCTCGTCGAGCAAACGGGATGGCGGTGAGTTCGATCCCGAGCAGGTAGGCGTTGACGCCGACAACGACTGCCGGAACCACAGTCTGGCCGATCAAGGGAAGCCAGACCGCCAGTAGCAACATGACGGCCAGCGACAGCGACATGACGAGGAATAACACAGCGTCCCGGGCACCGATCAGCGCACACCGCCACCAGCTCACCCGTTCCGCCTCGGGAACGCCACCGAGCTCGTCTTCGACCTGTTCGGCGATGTATTCGTAGAACGGACCGCCGATGATGAGGCTGATCGCGGTGAACAATAAGACGCTGACGCCGAGGTAACAGGCAACGATCGACACCCCGATAGCCACCTGGAGCAGTCCTCGCACGCCTTGGCCCCAGCCGTTGGCAAACCCTGTCAACCAGTGAGTGATGTCGACGACGGTGAAGGCGATCAGAACCAGACCGCCGAGCATGAGCAGCGTCGTGATCAGCGCCGGTACCGCACCCGCCAGCAGCCTGCGCGGCGAGTTGAACACCAGGCCGAAACCGCGGAACAGCAGGCCGACACCGGCGAAGAAGTCCCGAGCGGCGCAAGTCATCGGCCGAGCATACCGACGGATCGGTCAGCTCTTTCCCTTCTGCACTCTTTCACCAGCCAGGCTCGGTTCCGGCTCCTCCTTACGGGATAGGACAGCCCCACCGCAGGCAGGCCGCGTT
>DATATO010000311.1:0-5112 GCA_036268755.1 Mycobacteriales bacterium
CCAGGCGCGGGACCTGGTTTCGCGCTGGATAAGTAACTGAGATTAGGAGGCGCATCCGCCCCTGATAAGGCGGCCGAGGGCTGATGTTGCGAGCACCTGCCCACGGCCTTGATCGCCAACCCTGGAATGGAGGGATGGAGACCCGATGCCAGACCCTACGCAGTTTGACTCGGAGCTGATCCGGGTGGCTCTGGATCACGGTGAGGTGGTGGAGCTGGATGGTGGCACGCTGGTCCTAGACGGCGAGGAATCTCCGAGCGTGGTGCTCCGGCTCACGCCCTGGCGTGCTCGGTCAGTGGCTCGGGTGCTGCAGGAATGGTCATCGGTGTCGCGGATCTTCCACCATCCGACTCGACCGGACCTGGACGAGCTGGACCTGTCACGGACGCTGGAGTTGGCCGCTGCGGCGCTCAGTGCCGGAGATGAGCCCAACTTGCGGTCCCCTCGCGGCTCCCGCGTTATCCCCAACCGGCAACGCTTGGCCGCCGTGGCAGTCCTGGGCGAGCGTGAGGGGCAGTTATCGGGGGTACAGCGCCTTGCCTTGGTCGATGCCGCCGCGTGGTGGCTCTCGGAGCCCAACGGTGGCGAGGAACTTGCGTACGCCCTGCTCGCAGCGATCTGTTCTACGGAGGTCACCACGGAACATGTCTACCTCGCCCTGATCACTCCATCCGATGAACAAGGCGATTGCGGCGGGGACCCTTCCTCGTAACTACCGGTCTACTACCGAACCGCGCATCGAACCCCAACCCAGAACGTGCTGTATGAGCCGTGATTATCGCTCCACCACTGCCCTGTCGGCTGCATTACCGGCGCACAGTGAGAGTCGCCGGCTACAGCAGGACCCGTTAACGGCGACAGCCCACTCGGGCGCAGGTGTCCAGCGGGTGGGCCTGAGCCGGCGATCGGTTTTGAGTTGGTTGTTGCGGTCGAGTCCGTGTCTCGTGGCGTCGACTGCCAAATGGGAGCGTGAGGACATGCCCAGCTTCGCGAAGATGTGCGAGAGGTGGGCCTTCACGGCTCTGGGGAGATGAACATGTGCTGGCCGATCTGGCGGTTGGTGAGGTCCGGCGCGGCATCTTTCCGGCTTCTGGCAGAAATCCCCGAAATCTTCCTCGTCACCGCTACAACCTGATCGGCTCTGATCCTGACCTGCCGGCGCTTGGCTTACATCGGCCATCCGGCCTATATCGGCGGTGGTGGTGCGTTCCCGGTTCTGCGTGATGGCCGCGGTGGTGGTTCGGGCAACAGGGGGCGGGCGGTGTGCCTGGCCTTGGCCGGAGCCCTCCAGCGCTGCGGCGTACCTGAGGAAGTGCTCACGGATATTCAAACCTGGCGTGAGATCCCCGAACCCCGCGAAGTCAGACCGGACGGAGCTGCGCGACCAAGGCAGCGACGCATCCTCCCCCCTGTCCGAGTCCGTCATCCGCCAACGCAACCAACTCTCCCGGGTTTGGCGGGGTTGGCTGATCCGTCACACCGTCCGCATCATCACCCGGGTCAGCTGGCGGCCAAGATTGGGGCTCGGGTATGTGAGCTGCGGCCGACCTCTTCCCTACACGACGTCGCCTACGCCCGACTGCGCGTCCCGAATCAAAAGTTGATCTTGTCGATCTGCAGTTGGCAGAGTGGTAACCAAGTCGAATTTTACTGAGCAGAAGTCAGCGTAGAGCTATCTGCGAACCGCTGTGCCGATATAGGGATTTCGTATCGGTAGCCGATTTTGGCGTTGGTTGATCGCCATTGCACGCCACTTTTCATGCTACAGTTAGCGGATTGAAGTTGTGATTCTCTCGTGTCTAGCAATTCTCCGCTAAATTGGCTGGCCTGCACTCGGTAGTCGGCACGAGAAGAGCAGAACACTCGTAGATTGTCTACAGTCTCAATATGAACATTGATCTCATCGGTAACATACACTATATCCGCAAAATAGGAGTCGTCTTCGAGATCGGTGTCCAGGATTGCGGAGTACGCTTGCGGCATGTCGACTTCTATCATGAACGTACACCGCCGCTTGTTTGGCTCTAGAGAGATCGGCACCCGAATGCCCCCTTCCTCAAGTACTATGCGGGCGAATTTCGGATTATTCAAACTTCGAATTCTCGCCTTTTTCGTTAAGGCTGAGGCGGGGTCGAACCCAACTCCATCCACTGCTACTTGTCGGATAGAAAAGCTCTGCCATTCGGGACCGTCTGGATCGGCGCCACCGAAGAAGGGGAAAGTCAGCCACGGAGCAGATGCACCCGGAGCGGATTCAATTTCACACTCAATATGAACACGAACGTCGCCTTCCGTCGATATTTGCACTCGCTCAGACCGTCGACGAAATCGAATTAGGCGTGGTACATGAGCCTCAAGTTCTGATAGGTGACGAAGTTCTCGAAGACTACGTCTGATCGCGTCCAGAAGAATCCAGCCAACAACTACGACTGTAGATTCGGCCGCGACGTACAACGTCCAGCTAAGCACTAAAAAAAGGCTTTCTCGCGACGCGTCCGAGCGAAGGCTCACCAGGGTCGCAGTGATCGTCAGGATTGTTGTTCCTGCGCCTGTGGCGAAACTTGCTAATGCGGGACTTATTCCAGCCCTTCCGGCGAGCTCCGTAGAATCTCTCAGTGGCTCCATGGAGACAGTCGATCTCCCTCCGGCGTCATGATGTGAATAAACTAGACGGACCGTCGATCAAGATACTACCGCAGGTGGCATACTTGACACAGACGCAAAGGCCCTCCCTTCACCCAACTCGTATACTCAAGCACGCGCTTCTAATCACGCGATACACCAAACGATTACCATGATTACCTTCTCCAGATAGGCCACGCATGTCAACTAAGGAGACAAAATTGCAGCGTCGCGCCGTCCTAGAAGACAATAAAGGGGTCTTATGGTCAAGATGCCGCAACATCTCCGACCCATCCCGCCGAGACGTCTGCGCAGTACCTGCACGGCGGATAATTGCCGGGTACCTCAAAGTAGGTTGATCTGTTACATATTAGATAGCGGGAAGTGCAAGGTCGATTTGGGCGCACCGCTGGCCTTTCGACTGGTGGTTTCGCTACGCCGAACTGTGCAACGCCACTTCACTGCCTAGCGGCCGACTACTTATCGATCTCGCTACCGCAAAGGCGCGGATCGGCAACCTCCCCGACGCATGCGCAGAGCCACCCAGGCAGCCTGGCGTTGCTCGAGTCGTCCTTGGGGATGATCGGCGGCGGTGGGGGATGAGCAGCCGGTTATCAATCTTGGTGTAGAAGACGGCGGGTCAGTCCCAGTACCGCCACAACTCAGTCTGCCCGCACTCGGCCAAACAACACCGCTGCGACGAGCACATGGAACCCGGCCGGACGGCAGGCAATTCTCTCCCCGTACCCTTCTGGCTGCCCTGGCCCTACTGTGGAGGCCGCCGATGACTACATCAGCGAGACCCGTGCCGTGTGACATCCCGGCACTGCACGCTGCGATCGCCCCGCCGAACACGGTGCAGCGGGAGCGTCGCGCCCTGTATCAGCTTGCTACTGAGCTGCTGAGGGAAAGCGGGTGCCCGCAGATACTGGCCCCCGATGTCATCGACAGTCCCCTGACCCGCAACCGCATCGGCGACGCGCTAGCCGGCCACACAAGCCTCGCGTACTCGGCCCTTGTCGGCATCAGCGCCATGGCAGGTGCCGGCAACGGCGGCCACGAACTGCCGGTGGCGTCGCGCCCCGAGGCGAACACTCTGCTTGCAGCAGCGTTGGAGACCGTCGGGGCAGAGCTGCATCATCAGCAGGGGGTGTTCAGGCCGCCTGCACTGCTCACTGAGGCGGACGGTGAGCGCTTCACGTCGGCGCTCGCTGTACTGCGCGATGGCGTTGATCTCGCTCGGTCGGTGAGCCCCGAGCTGATTGATGACCTGCTTGCGCATGTCGCGCTGGTGGGGATCGTCGACCCGCACGACGCTGGACAACTGGTGTCCGCATCCCCCCGTGCTTTCCCCGGACTAGTCCTGCTGAAGAGTCCGCGATTGAGCATCGAGGTGGCTGAAGCGCTCGTGCACGAAGGCGCTCACCAAAAACTCTTTGATCTGGCCATCACCCGCGACCTGCTCACCGCCGACTCTGATCGGTGTCCCCCGTTTCATCCACCGTGGGCACCTAAGGAACGTCTCTGGTCGCTCGAGCAAACCCTCGCCGCCTGGCACGCATATACCTGTCTCGCTCGGTTTGATCACGACGCAGGCATCGCGGCGGGAGCCCGCGTGAGGGGGGCCGAGTCGTTGCTTCCGGTGGCAAGTGAGCGCAGCAAGATTCTCGGTCAATGGCTGCTGGACAAGGATGATCGCCTCGGTACCGACGCTCATATTCTGCTGGACGGCATCTTTGGTCGACGGCTGCGCACCGCGCGCACCATTCAGAGCTGGTCCGGCCGCGTGGTCGCGACCTACGTCGACACTCCGCTGGAATTCCGCCGTTGTGGATCCCCAGACCGAGTGCTCGTGGGACGCCGCTCGCATCCCCCCCAGCTCTACTGGGTCAGCGATGACGCGGCGACGGTGCTCGAATTCCTCGCGCAGATGTCCTTCGACGAGGTCACCGACACGTTGGCCCAGTCGTGGTGCGTACCGCAGTTTGATGTGGCCGATCGGCTGAAGCCAGTGCTTTCGGACCTCTGCGTCGCAGGATTCCTACGTATCACGGGGAGTCCTAACTAAGTACTTTAGATGATGCGCTCGTAACGCAGCGTCGCTAGCATCGTTCAACCTGGCAGGGTGACAGGGCAACGAAGGGAGGCCGCTACAATGGCCGTGCAATGCATCGTTGGGGACAGCACACCGACGAGTCATGCTGTGTGTGACCGGGAGGACAGCTCGGGGAGACATGCTGTCCGTGTGGAATGGTTCCGGGCCGAGCCTGGTGGCAGCGCGGGATTTATCGCGACCTCGTCGGCCTTCACGGCGACAGCGGTATCGAACCCAGCTCCACTGCAGCGACCGATGTAAGTCCGCTGCCTGTCCAACCGTGCGCCCGGACACTGCCGACCCTGCTTGGGGCGCGCCGTAAATCTGCCTACCGTCGAGATATGAAACCCGGCGGTCGTCGAGCAGGGTGGTGATCAGCCGGTAGTGGTCGCCCA
>DATATO010000312.1:0-1502 GCA_036268755.1 Mycobacteriales bacterium
CGGCAAAAAGCGGGCGCGGTAGCATTCCCGCGGCACCCGCCACGATGCAGAGAGCAGACACAGCGCGAAGACAGCAGGGCAGGGAAGGGCTGCGCATGCTGTTCACCATAAACCATCGGTTGCTCTCGGCCGGTTCTGAAGGCCCTGTGGCCGCACAGACCGGCCCCGCAAATCAGGTTCCGCGAGCGGTTGGAGTGCACTCGCATAAATCGATTGATGCATTTTCCGGCCCCGGCGCGATGCTCTATGCTGAGCTTGCCTTGGAGGTGAAACGATGCTCACCCGTCGCTGGTTTATCGCCGTCTCTTCCGCTGCAGCGGCCTGTGCGGCTGCTCCGTCCGAGCTGCACGCCGCGTCAACGCGTTCCGGCCTGGAGTTCGGGGTTCAACTCTACACGGTCCGCAATGACATCCAGGACCTGGGCGCGACCCTGCGCTTGATCCACTCCATTGGCTACGTCAGTGTGGAGACCTTTCCGCCCATCTACAACCGACCCGCGAAGGAGTTGAAGGCGCTGATCAATGGCATCGGCCTCAAGGCTCCGAGTGGTCATTTCGACTACCCGACGCTGGAGGAGAAGATCGATTACGCGGCCGAGTTGGGTCTCGAATACATGATCTGCCCCATGATTCCCCCCGCCATGTGGGGTTCGCTGGACGGCTTTCACCGCGCCGCCGAACATCTCAACCAGATCGCCGCCAAAGCGCAGGCTGCGGGGCTCAAGTTCGGCTATCATCCGCATAATTATGAATACAAGCCGCTTGACGGTGGGCGCGGCTTCGACGTGTTGATGCGGGACTTCGATCCCTCGATCAAACTGGAGCTCGATATCTATTGGGCCGTCGAGGGCGGCCAGGACCCCATCGCCCTGATGCGCCAGAATCGCCAGCGCCTCGCTCTCATCCACATCAAAGACCGGAAGCCGGTCCAGGGCGTGACCTACAACCCTCTGAAGGCGTCGGCCCACAACTTTACCGAGGCCGGCTCGGGCACCATTGACAGGAAGGCGGTGTTGGGCGAGGCGCGGAAGATCGGTGTCACGCAGTTCTATGTCGACCAGGACGGCTCAGACCTGCCCATCGAACAGAGTCTGCGGGTCAACTGGAACTATCTTTCGCACTTGGCCATCTAACCCATGCACCGCGCGTCAACAGAGTTCGCGCTGGCTCGTCTAAAGTGAAGAAGGTGTGTGCCCGCTGACTCCTATGCGCATTCGAACTGCTTGCTCGCTCACTCTCGTCACACTGGGTGCCTCCACACTGATGCTCGCCGCCCGCAGCCAGCAGCCCCCCCCGGCCCCGGCGGCGACGTTGAAGATGCAGGTGCGGGAAGTGATTTTGCCCGTCACGGTCCGTGACAAGCACGGCGCGCTGGTCACCAGTCTGCAAAAGAACGACTTTACCCTCACCGATGAGGGACGCCCGCAGACCATCAAGAGCTTCAGCCGCGAGACCAACCTGCCCTACCGCATCGGCCTTTTGGTCGACACCAGCCGCAGCGTG
>DATATO010000313.1:0-1644 GCA_036268755.1 Mycobacteriales bacterium
AGCGTCGCCTCGTGCTTCTCCGTACTCGTTAGCGACGTGTGGGTATGCTGCCGCCAATACAGCAGCGCGGCCAGGATCGTCGCCTTGACCACGCTTGCGGAGTGGCTGTGGTGCCCCTCGTTATACCGGCACTCCACGCCGGTCCGCACGTCCTCAACCCGAATGGCGATGTACCCGGAGAGTCCCCGGATGGCGGCCGCGATGTCCTTGGAGAGCCTCGTGGCCAGGGACGCGTACTTCGTCGGCGCGGTGCAGATGGCGCTGGACGGGGCGGCGGCTGCCTGCGTGGCGCTGGCGTGGACGGGGCCGCCAGCCGTGAGCGCCGCCGCGGTGGCGAGCGATGCGGCGGCGAGCACTAGGGCCGCCGGCTTTCTTGCGAGTACCCTGCGCATGCCTGTCTTCACGACGGACATATATATCGGTCGAGTAAGATTCTGCTCAAGCTCTCAACGCTAAGCATTTGGTAAATTCCTGTGGTCGCGCGGCAATAATTAGTACCTGTGACTCCAGATCTTCGGAAAGTACGTCACCCATGCCCGCAAGGTCGGCAGTACTACCCGTAGGGGCAGTGCCCGCGGTGGCCGCAGGCCCAGCACCGTCGACACCGTGGCCGTCCGTACCTGGGCGCGGGAACAAGGCATCGACATCAAAGTCCGCGGCCAGGTTCCGGCTGACATCGTCGCCAAGTACCGGGCGCACCCACTTATCGCTCGGACCGACAGACCGGACAGTGGTCGCCGGGACGGACGCACCCTGGCCAACGGCAGCACCGAGGGCCTGGTGCGGCTGAAAACCCTCGACGTCAACAAAGCCATCCAGCGAATCTGCGCGACCACCAACACTCCCACCCCCAGCGCATGGAAGCGATAGCCGGACATGCCGCCAGTCCTGAAGGTGTCCGGATCCGTGACAACTAACGCAAGCATGCACGCTCAACCCTGAAGCAATGTCGATCACACAACGTGAGGCCGGTGTGTTACGCGACGCACGCCGGGCGCAGGGCATGGAGTTCGGCCCGACACGTTCTCTGATCTAAAGCGGTAGGCCCATGACGATTGAGTCCCGCAGCTCGCCGCTGGCCCGCCGGTACTGCCGGGCGCGCCGTCCCTCCCCGACAAAGCCGCACTTGCGGTACAGGCCGATCGCCGCCGTGTTGTGTGCGAACACCTCAAGGCAGAGCTTGTGCAGGCCCTGCTCGCGCGCCAGGCCGACCGCCGCCTGCAGCAGCGCCGAACCAACCCCGCGTCCCCGCCAGCCGCGGTCGACGAGCATGCCGATCTCACCGAAGCCATGCCTGCTGGCCTCCACGTTGATCATCCCGATGATCTGGTCGTCAGCCACCGCGACGACCGAGCCGCCGACGGTACGGGCGAACTGCGCGGCCTGCTTATCAATGTCGACCGGCGGCTCGGTGGCGATCCCGTCCCGTTCTCCGGCCACCGCCGCGAAAAGCTCCGCCATTGCCGTCGCATCGCCCGCCAACGCCGGCCTTACCGCGAACTGCGCCACCAGCCCATGCTCTCATTCCCAGCCGGCCCCGAGCACCGACGCCGACCCAGAGCCCAGATCACCGTTGCCGGCGCCCTGAGGAAGAGCTCCCGGCGGGTACCGGAGGAGGACTTCGGGATCGTCCCGGGTGGTCCC
>DATATO010000314.1:0-7178 GCA_036268755.1 Mycobacteriales bacterium
CCCTCGTCGTAGTGCACCGTGGAGTACAGCGACTTATGGCCGCTGAGCTCGTCGACCAGCTGCTCGATCCGCCGATTGTGCGCCTCCGGTTGGCCGGGCAGCTGCGGAACCGCCGACCAAAACCCCACGTTGACGTACAGCTCGCCGGGCTGCATCGGGTACAGCGGCCAGGATCGCTCGCCGCGCAGCCGCACCGGGCACAGCCAAATCGGGGTGATCCCGATGTCGGCATGGAACGCGTCGAGGAACTCCGTGAGCCGATCGACGGGGATCTCGACATCCTGGATCACCGTCTCCTCAGGTGGTTTTCCGGTCAGTCGGCCGACGCGCCCGCTAAGCCCGAGGCGCCGGTCGAGGGCGACCAGGCGACGGTAGACGTCGGACCGGCGATACTGCCTCGGCCAGAGTCTGCGCACTAAGGGGTGCTGCACGCCGAACGCCCGTGAGCACCAGAACCAGTCGGTGTC
The DNA here is from genome assembly GCA_036268755.1 of Mycobacteriales bacterium. Classification (GTDB taxonomy): domain Bacteria; phylum Actinomycetota; class Actinomycetes; order Mycobacteriales; family QHCE01; genus DATATO01. Next base: position 468 of record DATATO010000314.1, read on the forward strand.
CCAGCGCCAGATGTAGTCGCGGACGCTCAAGTGGTCGGCCGTACGATCGCGGATCGAGCGGTAGAAAATCTGTTGGCCGGTGTAGTCGCTGACGCCCGGCCCGGGGTCATCAGTGAATATGCCGAGCGTCAGGTACTGCTCGCCGGATTCGAACACGGTGCCGTCGACGAAGTCCGGACCCGCGGGTCCACAGACCTTTGCGATCGTGGCGGCCAGGTCCGTGGTGGCGACCCGGCGGTGTTCGAGCCGTACGTAGGGCTTTACGGGCATCAGGTCGATCACCAGGCGCAGCGCGTAGCCGAGGGTGCCGTAGGAGTTGGGAAACCCTTGATAGAGCTCGGCATGCTTCCCGTCCGGGGTAGCCGTGACGACCTCGCCGTCGGCCGTGAGTATGTCCATCTCCCGCACCGATTCGTGCGGCAGGCCGTGGTGGAACGACGTCGACTCGATGCCCAGGCCGGTGACCGCGCCCCCCAGGGTGATTGTCTTGAGCTGCGGCACTACCAGCGGCATCAGGCCGTGAGCAAGCGTCGCGTCGACGAGAGTTTCGTACGTGGTCATGCCCTGCACTTCGGCGGTGCAGGCCTCCGGATCGACGGCAATCACGCCGGTCAACCTGGACGTATCGAGCCGCTGCGCGGGCGGGCCGCCGAATCGGAACAGATTCGACGTCCGCTTGCCGAGACGAACCCGAGTCCCAGGCGGCAGCGCCCGGTATTGCGCCACGAGCGCGTCAACTGCGGCGGAATGTGCGGCCCGGGAGACGGTCGGTGGGGCGGACTTTCCGACCTCATGTAGAAAACCCATATGACATCCTTGCCTATCGAGCCGGGTTCAACGATAGCCGACCACGTTCCTCGGCTAAGGCCTCGATGACTGCGTATCACCGGAATATGCCACACGCCTGGGTCACGGGACAACGCCGAACCGCTGCCCAGGATCACCGCGTGAACGATAATTAGGCCGAATTTTCATTCTGCAGTCGAGCGAGTAGGTCTGGCACCGGACTCCACCCAAACCCTCGACCATAACTTTCTTTTTGGATAAGTCCTCTTTTTTCTAAGGCTAGAAGGTCTTGGCGTGAGGTCTCTTTAACAATATTATGACTAGTCGAATGCGATTGAACAGTATAGATATTGTGAGGATTCTTAACAGCATGCTCTAACAAAGCTATTTGACGATGGTTAAATGGCGTTGAAGATTTTGCCAGCGAATGAGTAAATTCGCGATCTTCGACCTTGATTCAACATCGACCAGTAGAAGAGCGCCCGTGCAGTCCTACCATTTCCGTCCTCGAAAGGATGTACGTAGCTCAGCATGAAGTGCACGGTTACGGCCCTCAGGACGGGGGGCAAGTACCCGCCCTCGCTTTCACCGTTCGCAAACCGACAGAGGGCTTTCATCCTCTGTTGTATTTCCTTAGCCGGGGGCGGCTGATAGAGAAGATTGTTCTCGTGGTCGTAAACCCCTATTCTTACGTCTCCTGAATTCTGGAAACTCCCAACGAATTCTGGTCTATCCAGTGTTTTTTCGGTTACTATTCTATGTATTTCTAGGATGAGATCTCCACTCAGTTTGGAACTCCGAAGTTCTCCGATCCTACGCATCGCGAGATAGTTATTAAAAATCATCCGCTCAGCTAACTAGCGAGAGCAGCTGCAAATCTGCTGGATCAGATCCCTTGGCTTCGCACCGACCCGTTCGCCGGAGTGCTGCGGTCCCAGGCGGTCCACCCTGTTTATGTGTTGCGTTGGTTCTTCGGGGATGTGGCCCAGGTCAGCGCCGTCATCGCGGATAGGCATGTACAGGGAGTGCAGGGCGACGAAACTGCCCTGGTGACGCTGCGTTTCGCCTCTGGGCTCTTGGCGCACATGACAGCCACTTTCGGTCTCGGACGAGGCCCTTCGGATCATACGTTCACCGTGTACGGGAGTCAGGGTTATCTCCGTAGCACGTGGCGTAGCAAAGGGAGTGCCGGCACTGAGCGTGTCCTTGCCGTATTGAAGAATTCCGCCAGCGGTGAACCGGAAGAACTCCCCTTACCCGAGGATCTTGGTCAGGTTGCGAGCCTTCGCCGCATGTGGGAAGACTACGCGGAAGCGATCATCATCGGAAGCTCAGCACGGGTTGCCGCTGCGGACGGACATGCAGCCATCGGATTGATCGAGACGGCGTATCTTTCAGCGGGCACAAGCGGAACACCGATAGAGGTTGCCGATCTCGCCCCCTCATCAGCTATCTAGCATTCAACATTCCGGCTCCGGAAATCAAAGAGACGTCAAGCTTCAGATTCTGAACCGTCCGGTGGGTAGGTCACATGCTCACCATCCACCCTCGCCCATTTGGTTAGGGCATGCGGCTTGCTGTTCGTGGCACTGAAGATGTCGATGACATCGATGCCTCGGACAAGCAGAGCATCGCCGACCAGGGAGCGGTGACAGCGCCACGGAACGGCTTCGGCGCACATGATCGCCGTCGGCTGGTTTGCGGCGTAGCGAATAAGCTCCTGGACCGCCTGCTTGAAGTCGCAGCTCTGCATGTAATCGGCATAGCCACGAAACGACGTGTTACGCCAGCCCTTATTGACGGAGTCTTTTAGGGAGTGGCGCAGGCCACCTAGCTGTTTCATGTAGCAATAGGCAACGCCCGCCGCGGGCAGGCTCTGTTCGAGCTCGCTCTGCTGGAACTGTGGGTTATGTCGAGATTTTGGAATGGAACGAATGTCCACGAGCTGTTCGACGCGGTAAGCATGGAGCATCGCCACGAACTCACCGATGGGGTGGGTGGAGTGACCAATGGTGTAGATCGAGAAAGGCCTGGCGGGCATGCCTTATTATCCCCCGGATATATCGTTGGTCAGCGTAGAGGCTGTCGACACGTCATTTGCTAGGTATGCTGCATGAATTATGGTCAAAACCCTTGCCAGCGATACGGTTGCTCCCGCTTTCCCCCAAGTCATCGACGCACTCGCCCGCGTCAACCATGGGGAAGCCGCCAGCTATGGAGCGGACGAATACACGCGACGGGCCCAGGACCGCTTCCGTGATCTCTTCGGGGCGCCGGTGGAGGTGCGCTGGTCGCTGGGCGGCACGGGCGCGAACATCTTCTCGATGGCCGCTCTGGTACAGCGTCATCAGGCCATTCTCTGCGCGGATACCGCGCACATGGTCCTCCACGAGTGCGGTGCCGTGCCGCAGTCGACTGGAGCGCAGTTTCGTACCATTGCCTCTGGCGATGCCAAGTTGCGTCCTGAGGATGTCCGACCCTATTTACAGGACCTTCAGGACGATCACGTCAGCCGGCCACGTGTCCTGTCAATCACTCAGACCACCGAGTTAGGGGCGGTGTACACGGCCGATGAGATCGCGGCACTTGCCGAGCTTGCCCACGGCCATGATCTTTACCTTCATGTCGATGGGGCCCGTATCGCAACCGCGTTGGCGGCCGCCGACGCCGACCCAAAGACCGCGTTGACCGACGTTGGGGTAGATGTGATCTCCTTCGGGGGCACAAAAGCGGGAACCGCGTTCGGTGAGGCGGTGGTGTTCATCGATCCATCGCTTGCGCAAGACGTTAAGCGCACGCACATTTCGACAGGGCAGCTGTCGGCTAAGACCCGTTTCATCGCGGCGCAATTCGAAGCGTTTCTCACCGACGATCTTTGGTTGCGAGGCGCCCGACAGGCCAATCAGATGGCACAACTACTTTCAAAGCGGCTCGGTGGCATCCCAGGAGTGGAATTGCAACCGGTAGAGGCAAACATCATTTGGGCCAATGTTTCGTCAGAGGTGACCGCACGAGTTCGCGACATGGTTCACACCACGAACGGTCGCGCACGATGGGTAACCGCGTGGGATACGAGTGAGGCTGACGTAGATGCGGTAGCGGAGGTCGTGGCCGGAACCGCGAGCCGTTGACCGAGCAATCCCTTTGTCACGCAGTGCTGGACAGCGCGAACGGCAACACGGTAGGCGCACCGGCCTGGCGGAGTAGCCGGGTTGCTACGGTCATGGTCCAGCCGGTGTCTATGACATCGTCGACTAACAGAATCGGGTCGGCGGCGGCGACTACTGCGGCCGCAAGATCTTCCGGCAGGCTCAACCGGCGCCACAGATCGGCCAGCCGCTGCGCGCTGTTGGCCCGCCGCGGCGGCGATCCCTCGGAGGCGAGCGAACCCAGAAATTCCAGGCGGCCGATCGCGGCCAACCGGGACGCGAGGCTGTGTGTAAGCCGGGGCCGGGTGGTCGAGGGAATCTCCACCACCGCGACGGGGCGCTCCGCCCAGGGCCAGGCGGCCAGGACCTGAACGCAGGCCTGCAACACCGAATCCGGCACATCGATATCCTCGGCCGCAGGGCTCACCAGTTCACGCAATCGGCTCCCCCACCCCATGTCGGTGATCCTGCCGAGTACCCGGCCCGGCTCGGCCTGCTCGATGGCCGGGATCCGCCCCGACACCGACATACCTAGGCCGGCCATGCCGGTCGGCCACTGTTTGCGCGGGGCCACCTCCACGCCGGGTTGCTCCAACCGCTGGCGGGTGGCGTCGGCGACCTCCGTGGATACTGTGGTATCCCACCGTTGCCCGGTGCAGTTGTCGCATCGACCGCACGGTCCGGCCTCCGGATCGTCGAGCTGCCGGCGCAAAAACTCCATCCGACAGTCCGCGGTCTCCTGATAGGTGAGCATGGCGCGTTGCTCCACCTCCCTTGCGGCGTTGACTCGCGCATACCGCTCCTCGTCGTACTGCCAGTCCCGGCCGGTGCTTTCCCACCCGCCGCGCACCCGGCGCACGGCGCCGTCGACGTCCAGCACCTTGAGCACCATCTCCAGCCGGGAGCGGGACAGCTCGACGTCCGGCTCGAGCGCGGCGGTGGATATCGGGCGATCGGACCGGCCGAGTGCGCCCAGCACCTCGGTAACGCGAGTCTCCGAGGGGAACGCCAGCGAACCAAAGTAGTCCCAAATCGCCCGGTCTTCCTTGCCCGGAAGCAGCACCACCTCGGCGCGTTCCACACCACGGCCGGCGCGACCGACCTGCTGGTAGTAGGCGATAGGTGACGACGGGGCCCCCAGGTGAACAACGAACCCGAGATCCGGCTTGTCGAAACCCATGCCGAGGGCGGACGTGGCCACCAACGCCTTGACCCGGTTGGCCAGCAGGTCGTCCTCGGCGGCATGCCGGTCAGCGGGGTCGGTCTTGCCGGTGTAAGCCGCTACGCAATAGCCGCGCTCGGACAGCAACGCGGCGACGTCGTGCGCGGCCGCAACCGTGAGCGTGTAAATAATGCCGGAACCCGGCAGCTCGGAGAGGTGCTCGACCAACCAGGCCAGCCGATCCTGCGCAGTGGGCAGCTGGCACACCGACAGCCGCAGGCTCTCCCGATCCAGACTGCCGCGCAACACGAGGGTCTCTCCGTCCACACCAATGCCGAGTTGTTCGGCCACATCCGTGGCGACCCGATCGTTGGCGGTAGCCGTGGTGGCCAACACCGGTACCGCCTCCGGTAGCTCGCCGAGCAGCGTGCGAAGCCGGCGGTAGTCAGGCCGGAAGTCGTGACCCCAGTCCGAGATGCAATGCGCCTCGTCTACCACGAGGAGCCCCGCGCTGGCGGTCAACTTGGGTAGGACACTGTCCCGGAAGTCCGGGTTGTTCAATCGCTCGGGGCTGACCAACAGCACATCCACCTCACCCGCGGCGACGGCCGCCTGCACTTCATCCCACTCCTGCGGGTTGGCCGAATTGATCGTGGCCGCGTGGATCCCCGCTTTGGCCGCGGCGGAGATTTGGTTCCGCATCAACGCCAGCAACGGGGAGACGATCACCGTCGGGCCTGCGCCCTGCTCCCGCAGCAGCGCAGTGGCCAGGAAATACACCGCCGACTTACCCCAACCGGTGCGCTGCACGACCAGCGCGCGACGACGCTGGGCCACCAGCGCCTCGATGGCGGTCCACTGATCCTCACGGAGAGTGGCGGCATCGCCCGCCAATGCCCTGAGCAGAGTCTCGGCACGATTCCGGAGTGATGAGGTGTCCATGCCTAACGTCTACCGCATGGCTATGACACGGCGGTGAGTGGCAGTCGAATAGAGCGGATTCGGCGACTGGTCACCGTCCCGACGATGACGGCGGCGGGTTGAGATGCCTCCCAGCAATTATTAACTGTGATAACTTTTTGTTATGACATCAGTTATGGGGATTCGAGAAGTCACCAGGCGTACCTCGCAAGCAATCCATCTGGCTGCCGCGGGAGAAACGGTAATTATCACCGAGCACGATCAGCCAATCGCCATGCTTGTACCGCTTCCCCGTACCGGGAACGAGGTTGTGGATCAACTCATCCGAGATGGCGAACTCACACCAGCCAGCAACCCAGGCGGTATAGCTGCCCTACTTGCGATAGAACCCACACCTGCCAGCAACCAATTAGATTCCGCCGTTGTGTTGGGACAACTTCGCGAGGACCACACATGATCTATTTGGACAGCTCAGCCATAGTCAAATTGGCCCGGCATGAGAGTGAAACTGTGGCTCTCAGAAATTGGCTCGCTAAAACTCCTCAGCCGCTCATCACATCCTCTCTGTCACGAACTGAGACAGCGAGAGCACTAAGGCGAACCGAACCAGCTGCTATAGAAAATCTGTCCGCAGTACTCGCTGTTTTTCATCAGAAACCAGTCACCGATGCGATCCTCGACGCAGCGGCGGCA